>JAZNXQ010000219.1:0-5268 GCA_045593945.1 Lachnospiraceae bacterium
TGATGATGGAACTTTAAATGAACTGAGGGATAATATTTTAAATGAAGCTAAAGACTATTTTGGTATAAAATAGGAATGTGTTTGATATATTATATTCGTTTAGTGTATACTAATTACAGTAAACGCGAGTTTGTAAATTACCGAAAGGAGCCACCTGATGAAGCGTAATGATTGGTTTTTGATAATAGGTATTTTCATAATTGCTTTGTGTTTTTTGCTGATTAGAAGCTTTGTCATGGGTGGAAAACCTGCGGGAAGTGTAGAGGTCAGAATTAATGGCGAGACAGTAGGAACATATTCACTTTATGAGGATAGGACGGAGCGGTTTGAATACGATGACGGAAGCTACAATGTCATGGTGATTAAAGACGGCAAGGTGTCGGTGACGGAAGCAGACTGCCCCGATAAGCATTGTATCAATAAAGGAGAGGTTTACCGAGAGAATGATACGATAATATGTCTGCCACATGAACTTGTAATAAAAGTAATCGAGAGCGATAGTAAAGGTCCGGATATTATCGTGGAGTAGGAGGAAGTATGGCAAAAAGAACAGCGTATACCGGGCTTTTGGTCGCGGTAGCCTTTTTGTTGAGCTATATAGAGAGTCTGTTGCCGCTTTCACTCGGCATTCCGGGAGTTAAGTTAGGTCTTGCCAATTTGGCGGTGTTTGCGGCACTTTATATTACAAATACCAAGAATGCACTTTTTGTGTCGGTGGCCAGAATTGTGCTTGTGTCACTTACGTTTGGCAACGCATTTTCGCTTGTATACAGTATAGCAGGAGGAATGTTAAGTCTGCTTCTTATGGTACTTTGTAAAAAAAGCAAGGCTTTCAGCAAAGTAGGTGTAAGCATCGTGGGCGGTGTTTCGCATAATATAGCGCAGATTGGTGTTGCAATATGTGTGCTTGAGACACCGGAGCTTATATGGTATCTTCCGGCGCTTCTTATAAGCGGTACGGTTGCAGGAGCGATTATCGGACTTGTCGGAGCATTAATTTTAGAGCGATTTATGAAAAATTCAGACTATCTTTTTTAAGCATCGTATTATATAATAAAATAAGAGTTTGCTACTTGGTTTTTTGGAAACATGGTTTCTACAAGGCAAGGAAAGGGCGTGATTGATTGAAGCCTAGAAAATGCTTGATTTTATTATTGATAATACCGATGCTTTTTCTTAACGGATGTATTATTAAGATGTATGAGGAATATCAGGATTCTCATAGGAAACCGACGACGACGGCACCTACCGAAGAGACAACGACTGAGACGCCACGACTTGAGGGAGAGATTTTCGGAGTCGTTGCAAAGGTTGATTTGGAAAATAAGGTTATTACCATTAGAGATATAGAGACCAATGCACTTCTTGCATATTTTTATACGGGATATTCAGATATACGTGACAAATACGGCGAGATAATGGCGGCGGGCGTACTTCAGCCTGGGGATATGGTTGAGGGTACATATTATGTTGATGACAGTCTGCTCAAGTCATTGTCAATTTCCTCTAGGGCATGGAGCAATCTGAGGGTACATAATTGGTCGTGTGATCTTGATACAAGGCGAATCAGGATAGGTACGCAGTCATACTCACTATATGATTATTGTGTTGTTGCGCAGGATGGCAAGATTATTGATATAAGGGAGCTCGCGTCTATTGATGAGCTTATTGTGAGAGGTTATGAAAACACCGTATATTCGATAAATGTTCTAAAAGGTCATGGATATATAAGCCTTCAGAATGAAGATTTTTTCATGGGAGGTATTGTGACTGTCGGTAATGAGGTCGGCCTTGAGATTACCGAAGGTATGCTAATAATGGCTGAAGAGGGCAAGCATATTCTTTCCGTAACCAAGAATGGTGTGGGCGGTGCTGTAGAAGTCAATGTACAGCGAGGCAAAGAAGTATTTGTAGATGTCGGACCTCTGCAGGGAGAGGCAGTTATGCACGGAAGTGTTTATTTTACAATTACGCCGGAGAATGCAACGCTTATTATAGACGGTAAGGTGCAAAATCATGAGGATCTTGTAGAATTGCCGTTCGGAACATATAGGATTGCGGTAGAGGCAGTCGGTTATGTGCCGTATATGGGAGATTTGGTTGTGGGAGATACTTTTATCCGGAGAAATATTTCGCTCGGACTTGAAGAAAAGTCTTCTGAAGTGGTGGAGCCGGAAACTACTCAGCCGGAAGAGACAACACCCGAAGAGATTACAAGTACGCCTGAAGAACCTACTACTTCGAACGGTGATGCCGAGAAGGAGACAACTGCCGCTACGGAAGAAACTCTTCCGATAGAAGAGGAGACAACTGTTATACACACCGGAGAAAAGGATGTATCAAAGTATAAGATATACGTTGAGTCGCCGATTGGCGCCGAGGTGTATTTTGACAGTGAATATGTTGGAATTGCACCGCTTGAGTTTGAAAAACAGAGCGGATTGCATACGATTATCTTTAAGCGTGACGGCTATCAGATGAAAGCTTATGTGCTGGAGATATCGCAGGAAGCATGTGATGAACATTACAGTTTTCTTCCATTAGAGAAGACTGAAGAATAATAGGAGGATCTAACATGGACTACAGAGAGATTTATCAGAATTGGCTTGATAACCCGTATTTTGACGAGGCAACCAAGAAAGAATTGCTTGGCATTAAGGATGATGACAAGGAAATCAAAGAGAGATTTTATGCAGAGCTTGAATTTGGTACAGCGGGCCTTAGAGGTGTTATCGGTGCCGGAACTAACAGAATGAATATTTACACGGTAAGAAAAGCTACACAGGGTCTTGCCAATTATATTTTAAAATCAGGAAAGGCATCACAGGGCGTTGCGATTGCATACGATTCCAGACGTATGTCACCTGAATTTGCAGAGGAGTCAGCACTTTGTCTTGCAGCTAACGGTATTAAGGCTTATGTATTTGAGAGCCTTCGCCCTACACCCGAATTATCTTATGCAGTAAGAAAGCTCGGTTGTGTAGCCGGAATCAATATTACAGCCAGCCATAACCCGCCGGAGTACAACGGTTACAAGGTTTACTGGGAGGACGGCGCACAGATTACACCGCCTCATGACAGCGGAATCATGGCAGAGGTTAAGGCAATTACAGACTACACTATTGTTAAGACCATGAGTAAGTCAGATGCAGTAGCAGCAGGACTTTTTGAGACAATAGGTGCAGAGATTGATGATGCATATATTGCTGAGCTTAAGAAGCTTGTTAAACATCAGGAATGCATTGATGCAGTACAGAAGGATTTAAGAATTGTTTACACACCTCTTCATGGAACAGGTAATATTCCTGCACGCAGAGTTCTTCGCGAACTTGGTTTTGAGAATGTATATGTTGTTCCCGAACAGGAGCTTCCGGACGGCGAATTCCCGACAGTAAGCTACCCGAATCCCGAAGCAGCAGAGGCTTTTGAACTTGCACTTAAGCTTGCTAAGGAAAAAGATGCAGAGCTCGTTCTTGCAACAGATCCCGATGCAGACCGCCTCGGTGTATACGTGAGAGATTCTAAGACAGGTGAGTATCATACGCTTACAGGTAACATGTCAGGCTGTCTTCTTGCAGAGTATGAGATTAACAGCGTAAAAGAGCAGACAGGTCTTCCTGCTGATGGCGCGCTTATTAAGTCAATCGTTTCCAGTAATATGGCAGATGCAATCGCTGACTATTATGGAGTTAAGCTTATAGAGGTTCTTACAGGATTTAAGTATATCGGACAGCAGATGCTTAAATTCGAGACAACAGGCAAAGGCACATACTTATTCGGTTTTGAGGAGAGCTACGGTTGCCTTATCGGAACACATGCAAGAGACAAAGACGCAATTGTTGCGACAATGGCACTTTGTGAGGCTGCAGCATACTATAAGACCCAAGGCAAGACACTTTGGGATGCTATGATTGATATGTACGAAAAGTACGGATATTATAAGGACGAAGTTACATCAATGACCTTTAAGGGTATCGAAGGCCTTGAGCAGATTAAGAAGATTATGTCCAACATGCGTAATACTACATTCGAGAACATTGCGGGCTACAAAGTCCTTAAGGCACGCGACTATCAGAAGAAGATTATCAAGGACATGGCTACCGGCGAAGAAGAAGCCATTGATTTCGACTCTTCCAACGTTCTTTACTATGAACTCGAGGACAATGCATGGTTCTGCGTAAGACCTTCAGGAACAGAGCCCAAGATTAAATTCTACTTCGGTATCAAGGGAACCTCCCTTACTGACGCCGATGATAAGGCCAAGAAGTTTGCAGACGAGATCAAAAATATAGTTGATACATTGCTTAAATAAAACAATTAGAGACAGCGCTTCAATCGAAGCAGCTGTCTCTTGTTTTTTAGTATTTAATTTTACCTTCGGCAACGCGTTTAAGGTGCTCACCGTAAGGGGATTTGCCGTATTTGGAGGCGGACTCCATGAGTTTGTCGGAGTCAATCCATTTGTTGATGTAGGCGATTTCTTCCGGGGCAGAGATAACGATGCTCTGACGGTTTTGAACCATACGAACGAAATCGGAAGCGTCAACAAGGCTGTCCATCGTACCGATATCAAGCCACGCGAATCCGCGACCGAGAAGCTTAACATTTAAGGTGCCGTCCTCAAGGTAAATGCGGTTGAGGTCAGTGATTTCAAGTTCGCCTCTTGCAGAAGGCTTAACCTGCTTTGCGTATTCAACAACGCGTTTGTCGTAGAAGTAAAGACCGGTAATGCAGTAGTTGGATTTGGGATTCTTGGGTTTTTCCTCGACTGAGATAACTTTGCCGTTCTCGTCAAATTCTACGATACCAAAACGCTCAGGGTCATGTACATAGTAGCCAAAGATGGTTGCCATACCGTTCTCGCCGTTCTCAACAGCCTCTTTAAGAAGCTTGCTGAAACCGTTGCCGTAAAAGATATTGTCGCCGAGAACCATCGCGCAGGAATCGTCGCCGATAAATTCTTCACCGAGAAGGAAGGCCTGTGCAAGTCCGTCGGGACTGGGCTGTACTTTGTAGGAATTTTTGATTCCGTACTGGCTTCCGTCACCGAGAAGGGCCTCGAATTTGGGTAAATCCGTAGGTGTGGAAATAATAAGTATATCACGGATACCTGCAAGCATCAAAGTAGACAGCGGATAGTAAATCATCGGCTTGTCATAAACAGGCAAAAGCTGCTTGGAGGTAACCATTGTTAACGGGTATAAACGTGTGCCGGAGCCTCCGGCAAGAATTATTCCTTTCATAAAAATCTCCTTTGAAATTATTTTG
>JAZNXQ010000220.1:0-5715 GCA_045593945.1 Lachnospiraceae bacterium
CACTTCCGCCACCAAGATTACCAAGAAGTGACCCAAGTGCTCCTCCGAGAATATCCGTTCCACCCTGTGACTGCTGTTGCTGGCTTACACCACCACCAAGCAAACCACCGAGAACATCCCCAAGTCCACCACCACTGAGAAGGCTTCCGAGTCCTCCACCACCACCAAGCAAGACAACAAGGAGAATTATAATAATCTTAAGTCCTCCTCCACCACCGCCTGCGCGTGTAGTTCTCCTTCCCGAACTGCTGTTACTGCTTCCCTGATCCTGATAGGATGTACCTACCGGTCCTGTTCCGAGTCCTGAACCTCTTCTTTTTATTACTTTACCCTAACCGGTAACATTCTTTACGCGGCCACGAGGTCTGTTTGCTGCCATATATATCCTCCTGTTTCTGTAAAACATTTTCTATAAGTATAACACATTTGTCGACAAAAACAACAACAAATACATATGGTTTTTTCATTTTTTATTATGAATTATTACATACAAAAAGCCTTTATTGCCCTGTTTACAAAGTCGGCGGTTCCTGCAGCATTCTTATTAATATTCTTTTTAAAACGCTCATCAGCAACATACATCTGTCCAAGTCCTGCAAGAATCTCCTTTGTACAGGTGTAGTAATTCTCCGTAATATAATCCTGAAGCTTCTGTGCAAGCATCCCAGCATCTTTAGAATCAGGAGCATTACCGTTTTCCATACAAACCGCAAATTCCTTGAAAATATCCTCCATACCGGCATTTACATCCTGCCACTTATCCTTGGAATAAGCTTTTGTTTTCTCTGCGTGCTCCTTGTAGGCGTCCGTCTTGCCCCAGCGCTCTTTTGCCTCTGCCTCATACTGCTTGCGCGCTGTTTCAAATTCACTATTATCAAATGCTTTCATAATATTCTCTCCTTTCCCCACACAGTCAAGCGCGGCAATTATCCTTTCCAGGCGTTCCTTTTTTAGAATCAACAATTGTCTCTGCTTTGATAGTGCGCTTTGTCTGTCATAATCAGGAGATGACACAATCTCACAAATGCTTTTTAGCGAAAAATCCATCTCACGGTAAAACAGTATCTCCTGCATACGTTCAAGAGACACCTCATCATAAAAACGGTATCCATTTTGTTTATCAGCAAAAGCCGGCTTAAGCAAACCGATTTCATCATAGTAGTGCAGTGTGCGCACACTGACACCCGTAAGCTTTGCAAATTCATTAATATGCATCTTCATGTTATCACCTCACAATGCACATTATAAACTATGACGTAACGTGAGAGTCAATATGTTTTTTAAAAAATAGGACAAGAACTTTCGTCCCTGTCCTATGTATTCCTTATTCTTTTGGCAGTTTCCAATAATTAAGCTTTGGTAACTGTGCTTCAAAGTAAACCCTTGCCTGCTCCTTAGGCCAATTTTCGTTCGACATATGCTCTACAAGAAAATCTGTCAACTCCTCAAGACTTGCATATACGAATTTGCCCTCAGTATAGCACCACTTACAATATTCTTCATTAAATTCGCCATCCGGCTCTTTACTGATGGACGAATCATCAAGCGGCATACCGCAGCATTGACAAATCAAATTCCTCGGAGAACCCAAAAGCGTATTGATAGAAACATCAAATAACTTCGACAACAGTTTTAATGTTTCGGTATTCGGTATAGTTTCACCGGTTTCCCAACGTGATACAGCCTGGCGGGTAACATGGATTTTTTCCGCAAGCTCATCTTGAGATAATCCGCTCTTTGAACGGAGTTCTAATATAACTTCTTTTGTTTCCAAAATAATCACCTCTTAACAATATAATATCACTATTGTTTTGGTAAAACAAGCAACGCGCTGTTGCTGTTATAAAATAAAAAGTTATCTTATTTTATCCAACAAAGCATTCTTCTTTGCAATAATTTCATTAACAGGTTTACCTTCCGTAAAACCAAAGTACTCCTTAAGAACAACCAATACTTTATCATAATATTCTATAGCCTTATCATACTGTCCCCTAATTTGATAAATTAACGCTATCGATTCAAGTGCATCTGTATATAACGGCGTCTTTCCCCGCTTTTTATCTAAATCAAAAGATTTCTCATAACAAAATATTGCTTTATCATATTCTAATGTTTCCGCATACAAATCAGCTAATAAAAACATAGCCATTCCGTCATCAGCATATTTTTCTTCTAACTGATTTATCTTCTGTTTCATAAGGTCCTTATCGTGCTTGGCATATGCAATTTTCCAATCATAGTATAATACTCTGTATTCTTCACTATCCTTCTGCTGACTATAAAGCTCCAAATACTTAGACGCTTCCTCTATTCGGTTATCAGCAAGCAGATTATCCATTAACTCTAAGTAATTATATAATTCTTCAGGATTAGCATTGACCATTTCCTTATAAAATTCAATAATACTGCTATGATTTTTTACTATCCAATCTCGTGATGTCGCTCCCTCAGCCTTTTGAAGCAACCATTGACAATTCGAGATACCCGGCTGCATTGTTAACGCTCTTTTAGCATATTTACTTACTTTTTCCGAATCACTTACCATTCTGTGATGATACAAGTGTGCCAAAAAATTATATATTTTAGACGCATTATCTGTAAGCTCTAATTGCTGATGTAAAAACTCTACGTTTTCTTCAAAAGTCTTATTCGGAAGCTCTTGCTCCATATCCAGCATATTTTCAATTCGATGTAGTTTTTCATCTGTCGTTAAATCAAATAACTCATCAATTGATATACCAAAATAAATCGAAATCCGCGGAAGCATCTCTATATCCGGTGTACAAACATTGTTCTCCCATTTTGAAATCGTTTGAAAACTAACACCAAATTCATTTGCCAAAATCTCCTGCGTGATACCTGCCTTCAAACGTAACGCTCTAATTTTACTTCCCAAATTCATATTTTAAAATCCTTTCACAATATATTTGTAAGCTTACAAATATATTATATCTAACGGATTATTTAAAGCCAATAACGTATTTTTTTAATCAGCTCGCTTTATGAGCGAGTTGATTTGAAATGTCCTAGTCCGAGCACAACCGCCAGACACTTTGTGTCCGTCGGTTGTACGGCTTTCGCCGTATGATGGTACATCGAAAAAGACTTCATGGTAAGCAAGCTTCCCAGAAGTCTTTTTCTCGTCCCACCGCACGGACTCAATGCTCCAGCATATTTTCAACAAAAATCCCATATCCTCTGGTTGGGTCATTTACAAGCACATGTGTCACCGCACCTATCAGTTTATCATCTTGAATAATTGGACTTCCGCTCATTCCCTGCACAATACCGTTTGTAAGCGCCAAAAGGTCCGGGTCGGTAACCTTTATCTCCATGCCCTTATTCATACTGAGTGAAGAAGTATTTATCTTTGTTATCTCCACTTCATAATCTTTTACTTCTCCGTCTACACTGCAGCGCACATATGCTTTACCAAGCTCAACATCCTGTTTCAAGGCTATATCCATATACTCGCCCTCAGCCATATCAACGAGCCCGTCATATCCGACGCCGAAAATGCCCGCACTTGAATTGACTTCTATATCGCCAAGCTTATTATTATTGCCGTAATGAATAATTCCTGACAAACCTCCGGGTGTGCCTGCTTCACCTTTTATAATTGACAAAATCTCGCTCTCATAAAGACTGCCTTCCTTACATTCCATAAGGGCTCCGATATCAACATCACTTACCCCATGTCCGAGTGCACCGAATCTTCCGTCCGCTGTAATATAGGTGAGTGTCCCGATTCCCTGTGTATCGTCGCGAACCCACACACCAAGCTTATACTTCCCGTCTGTGTCCTTTGCAGGTGTTATACGAACCTTTGACACTTCCTCATTTCTTCTGATTGTAAGAATCATTTCTTCGCCCCGTGAGGCTTCAAGAATTCCCACAAGTTCTTCTTTGCTTTCAAGTTCTTCGTCATTAACCGCCAAAACATAATCTCCCACATTAAGCACCGAATGCGAAGGCTCCTCAACTATTCCGCTTGCTGTAGTTACTTTCTCTGTCCCTACTACCAATACTCCGTCTGTTTCAAGATATATTCCGATTGGAAATCCACACACCAAAACTTCAGTTTCTCCAATAACTGAAACCTCAATATTTTTTATCGGAAATACCCCAAAAAGCTTCATGGCGAGTGTGTACTGCCCTTTTTTATCGGATATCAACGAAAAAGTATCCCTTCGTTCCAGAGATAAAGTATCACTCCACACCTCCGAACTGCCGGCTAAAACGACTGCTTCATCCATAGATGTTATTTCTGCCGCAATCGGCAACTCAAAATCAAATCTGCCAACTTCATTTTCAATAACATGAATTTTATTCGGTATAATTTCTTCGACATAATTATACGCATAATATCCGGTATAAATTATTGTTACCAGTAAAACCATACACAAAATTCTACGGTATAATTGTTTTCTGCTCATATATTCGCCTCCTAGTTTTCCAAAATAAAAAGAAGGAAACGTCCTTTGACATCTCCTTCTTAGTATGTTGTAAATATTAATTTTTAAGTCTGGTATTATTTTATCCCGACATCCAATTTTTTCATTTCTCTTGCAGATTCTAAAACTGCCTCCGTAATCTGTGCACCACCGATAATTCTCGCAAGTTCAAGGATTATCTCCTCATTACCCAACTTGTGAATCTCTGTCACGGTTTTGCCGTCCTTTACCATTTTTTCAATAAGAAAATGTTGGTCAGCAGGCGCTGCAATCTGTGCAAGATGTGTAATGCAGATTACCTGGCGATTACTGCTTATACTCTTAAGCTTTTCTGAAACCGCCTGTGCTGTAATACCGCTGATTCCCGTATCAATCTCATCAAAAATCATAGTATCTACTTCGTCTTTATCCGACAAAACATTTTTTATTGCAAGCATAATTCTTGAAAGCTCTCCTCCGCTTGCAACTTTACCCAGGGACTTTAAACTCTCTCCCGGATTAACGGCAATCATAAATTCAACTTCATCCTGTCCGTTTGCACCAAATTCAGAAAGTTCCCTTACTTCAACATCAAAATGCACCTCGAGGAAATTGAGTTCCTTAAGACCTGTCTCAATCTCTTCTGCAAGTCCTTTTGCCGCCCTTTTACGTATATCGGAAATCTGAGCCGCATAACCGCAAGCTTCCTCATAAGCAGCCTGCATTTCTCGCTCTGCTAATTCTTTGTTTTGCTGATAGTTCTCAAGAGCTGCGAGCTTTTCTTTGCGCATATCCAGATATTTAAGAATATCCGCAACGGTCCTGCCATACTTGCTCTGCATTTTATGAATCAATTCAAGTCTTTTCTCAACAGCAAAAAACTCTTCTTCATCAAATTCTCCCGCATCAATATAATCTGTTATATCTCTAGAGAGATCACTAAGTAAGGCATCCACATTCTCAAGCTGACTGTATATACCGGCAAGTTCTTCATCGTATGTAAGTACTGATGCAACTTCTTTAAGTGAACGGCCGATACCATCAACAGCGCCCTCACCGTGACCACCCATTATGCACTCGGACACCGTTGCCATAGCAGACATAATCTTCTGGCTGTTAGTAAACTTACGGTGCTTTGCCATAAGTTCCTCTTCTTCGCCCTCCAAAAGATTAGCCTCTTCAATCTCATTTATCTCGAACTGATAAAATGAGCATTCCCTGAGTCGCTCATCTTCATTCATTGTAAATTCTGAGAGATTTTCTTTTGCTTTTATATATCGTT
>JAZNXQ010000221.1:0-7554 GCA_045593945.1 Lachnospiraceae bacterium
ACAGCGGTATCTTCTGTAAGATGCTTGATGAAGCAGGCACAGAGGTTATGACATTTAGTGCGGTAGGTAACAATATGAGCCTTTGGGGTGTTATGTATCCCGGAACACCCATGACAGTTCAGACTCCTGCGGCTGAGTAAATTGGACAAGAAAATTATCAGTATAAAGGGCGAACATGCATATCTTTTAGAGGACGCGCTCTCGCTCCGATAAGCCCGTAATGGACACTAAACTCGATTAAAAAGATTCCCGTAAATTAGCTTAACAAGCTATTTACGGGAATTACTTTTTCTCTCGTTAAGTGCCAACGGTCTTATAGGGTCCTTAAAAGTATATGTATGTTCGCCCTTTATACTGATAATTTTTCTTGTGTTAAAATATTGCAGGAGATGTATTGATATTTTATACTCCTTGGAGAGAGTAACAGCCGAGGTAACGGATATGTTATCTCGGCTGTAGTTAATTCTATAATATTTGTTTTACTTCACGGGTACGCGGATTATGGTTACCGAATACTGCGGAAGTGTGTATACGAAGTTCTCGGATACGGTAGTAGTGCTGTCCTTGGGAACGACTACGTTCGGGTTCTCGAAGGAATTCGCATCTGAGAGATAGTTGCCGCTTAAGGTAATTACGGAAGCATTGGTGTCGTACTTGCTTAAGTCAATGTCTTTGAGCGTAATATTAACGTCGGCAAGGAATTCTGTCGGGTTGACAAATTTCATGATGATGTCGCCGTTTGCATCAATGCTTGTTGTCTCGTAAAGTGATGACGGATTTTCCTGTGTGTAGTTAACATAGAGCTTGTCATCGAGATAGCATTTGATGTTGTCGCCCTGTACGACAATTTTAAGCTTGTATACCTGATTATGTTTTAACTTAATATTCTTAACCGTGCCTGAAACCTGGTCGCTCTTTGCACCGTTCTCTACAATCTGCAAGCAGGATACGGTATTTCCCCAACCGCCTAAGTTCCAGAAAATATTGTTGTCAGTGCCGCGTACACATACGGGAATGAGGAAACCTTCAGCGCCTGAAAGAATCTGCGCATCAACTGTCATTGTGTAGTTGGTCCAAGAGGTGTCGCCTACATAAATGGCATCACCGGTGTTACCGTCTCTTGGTGAGCCTGTGCCTGACTGAACAAGTGCACCGTCTTTAATTGCCCAAGTGCCCGTATGTTTTGCCCAGTTGTCTTTGGTAAGTGTATCGTCTGAAGAAAAATCTGTCTCGTATAAAACTTCGTTAGTGTCATTGCTTACGACTTTTAGGTTGTCATAGGAAACAGAGGTCATCCAACTTCCGAGACCAACTCTTCCGGACAGGCTTGCGCTTGCTGCGGTAAATTCTTCAACCTCTAAAGCAGACGGCAAGATATTGGTTCCGACATTATTGGCGAACATCTGCTGTACATAGTAGTTGGCAGTGAGCATGAGGTCATCGTTGGAGAAGAACATCATGTCCGGTGTCCACTGATTGGATGTTGAGTTTGCAAAAAGCGGTGCGTAGCAGGCCATTTTGACAACGTCCGCATTACGCTCGATACCTGTCATATATGAAGCTTCCGCAAGCGCAGCACGCATGGTGTTGGACTTGGCTGCGTATTCGCCGAGGAAAACTGCGGCCTGTCTGCTTCTGTCATAAGAATCATAACGCTTGTTATTGGTGAAAAACCACTCGGGAGTCTGGTAGTAATGTTCGTCAACGAGGGTTGTGATTTCATCGGGATATTTGCGGATATAAGTCCAACCTTCGGTACTTGCGGAAACTGTACCGTTGGCAACGATAAGTTCAATATCTCCGTAAAGCGCTGGATTTTTAGCTGCAGCCTCTTCAAATGCTTTTACAAAAAGCTTGTAGTGCTGATGGTATTCGTTCTGCCACTGCTCGTTGCCGATACCGATGTATTTGAGCTCAAAAGGTTCCTCATGTCCCATTGCTATACGAACAGCCCCCCACTTAGTGTTTTTGTCACCGAGACAGAACTCTACGAGGTCTAAAGCATCCTGAACAAGCTGTTCAAATTCTTGGCTGTCAGTTGAATATACGATGTATTTGGGACTCTGAATCTCGCAGGTCATACCTGCGTTGAGAACCGGCACGGGAAGAGCATCAAGTGCCTCGCAAAGAAGGAAATACTCATAAAAACCTACTCCGTATGTTGTGTAATAGGGATGGGTACTGTTGCCACTCCAGATATCAACGCCCTGCGGTCTGACAGCCACGTCACCAACGGTTTTTTGGCCGTTTATAATCATCTCCATACCATCGCCGATGGAATCTTTCCAACTATACATGGATTCAATGCTGCGACCTTCAATTACGCAGCCACCGGGGAAACGAAGGAAAGAAGGATTAAGAGCTTCAAGAGCCTCGCCGAGGTCCTTTCTGATAGGAGTCCCCTTATATGTATCCGTAGGCATCATGGAAATCATATCCATACATACAGTTCCTTTTGTAATTTCTACATAAAGATAAAGGTCGTCATTTATGGTTTTGTCAGGAACAAGCTTGGTCTCGTACTTATGCCACTCGCCTGTAATGCCGGAAACCTTGGTTTCGGCATGTACGTTACCTTTACCGTCTCTTAAGGAAATCTTTACATCTCCCTTATAACCGTCAGCCTTCATAAAGAAAGAAACTTTATATTCTGCACCGGCGCTTACCGCGAGTCCGTCAAGGTATCCCACATTGCCGATTCCGGCAAAGTTATCGGAGCTGTTTTCGAGAACTGCGTAGTGAGTGTTGGCAGAGTTAAGGTAAGAATTATCGTCCGTACCATCTTTGACGGTGAATTTTAAAACCTTGGAATCACTTACCTTCCAACCATGCTTGTTGCCGTTGCTTGCGGCTGAGCCGTACTCAAAGGAGCGGTTTTTGATAAGCTCTGCATATAATCCTGCATCTACTGCAAAGTTAATGTCCTCTAGGAAAAGTCCGTAGAGAATGTCAGATATCTCTGATGAAGCATCAAGAGATGCTTTGGTGTCTACAGTGTATTTTGCACTAATATGTCCTTCGGTAGAATTTACCTCTGATGTAGTTTCGCCGGAAGATGTCGGGTTATCGGGCGTTTTTGAACAACCGAATACCGAACAGGCGAGAATACCCGTGCAAAGCAGTGGTATCATACGTGTTAATTTGTTTAATATTCGCATGTTTGTAAACCTTTCTTTAAAAATATTTATCATGCTAATTATAAAAAAATAAGGGATAAGTGTCAATAAAAGTAAGCGGAAGAAAAAAATAAGGTATTTGTCATAATTTCGGAAGTTTGGAGCAGAATATTTAAATAAAGTTATATCGTACGATTGCAGTGAAGGAGGAAGCGTGGAATTATGCGAAAAATAATAAAACTTATGGATAATTGGGTTTTTACGGGTAAGTCGGGTATGAAGGAGAAGGTGAATTTACCGCATACATGGAATGCCGCGGATGGGCAGGACGGCGGTAACGATTATTACCGTGGAACATGTACTTATGAAAAGGGCTTTAAACGTCCGCAGGCAGAGGTCGGCGAGCGGGTATATCTTCAGTTTCAGGGCGTGAATGCGAGTGCGCGGGTTATTTTAAACGGTAAAGTTGTTTGCACGCATGACAATGGTTATTCGACTTTTCGTGTGGATATTACGGAGGATTTAAAAGACGATAATTGTTTGAAGGTAGAGGTTGACAACAGCGTAAATGACAGGGTATATCCGCAGAAAGCAGATTTCACTTTTTACGGCGGAATATACAGGGATGTAGAGTTTGTTATTGTTGCGGACAAGCATTTCGCAATGGATTATTACGGCGGGCCGGGTATTAAGGTAGATACGGAGGTCAAAGGAAGTAAGGGTATTGTAAAAGTGAAGGTCTTTACGAATGTCACATCTTCAGAGAATGAAAATTTCGCTGTGCTTGTGCGTGTTTTGAATGCAGACGGCAACGTGGTCGGAGAAGAAGCGGGAAGACATGAGGAGAGAAGCTGCGGAAAGTGGAAAGCAACTGTTGAGATAGAGAATGCGCGCCTCTGGCATGGCATAAAAGACCCGTATCTGTATACGGTGCAGGCATACCTTATGAAGGGCGATACAGCAGTTGATAAAGTATGCTGTAAATGCGGCATCCGCATTTTTAAGTTTGATCCGGACAAGGGATTTTTCCTAAACGGTAAGTCATATCCGCTCAGAGGAGTTGCAAGGCATCAGGATTTTAAGGGAATCGGAAGCGCAATCTCTCAGGAAATTATGGATAGGGACATGGAGCTTATACGCGAAATAGGAGCCAACTCGGTGCGCCTTGCCCATTACCAGCACAGTCAGTATTTTTATGATTTATGTGACAAATACGGAATGGTTGCGTGGGTGGAAATACCGTACATTTCGTCGCATATGCCGGATGGCAGGGAGAATACTTTTCTTCAGATGAAGGAGCTTATCATTCAGAATTATAATCACCCAAGCATTGTTACATGGGGAATTTCCAACGAAATCACGATAGAAGATAAGCATCGCGCGGACATGCTTGATAATCACAAAAAGCTTCATAAGCTTTGCAAGAAGCTTGATAAGACAAGACCGACATCTCTGGCGTGTTATGCACTTTGCAGCCCCTTCCATCCTGTGACGAAGATTACCGATTTGGTCGCATGGAATCTGTATCTTGGCTGGTATGTGCCGGGGCTTAAGCTTAATGACATTTTCATGGACTTTTATCATAAAAAATATCCGGACAGATGTCTTGGATATTCTGAATACGGTGCGGAGGGAATGCCAAATCTACACAGTCCGAACCCGAAGAGAGGTGACCACACGGAGGAATATCAGGCAAAGTATCATGAATACATGCTTGAATGCTTTGATAGGCATCCTTTTTTGTGGTCAACTTATGTGTGGAACATGTTTGATTTTGCGGCGGATGCAAGGAATCAGGGCGGTGAGCCGGGTATGAATCACAAGGGACTTGTGACCTTTGACCGGAAGATAAAGAAGGACAGTTTTTTTATATACAAAGCGTGGTGGAGCGACGAGCCTTTTGTCCATCTTTGCGGCAGGAGATATGAGTATCGCACTGAGACTGTTTCTGACGTGACGGTGTATTCCAACCAAAGAGAGGTGTCGCTTTATAATAACGGGAAACTTGTCGCAAGTAAGAGAGGCAGGCATGTTTTTCGTTTTAAGGTTGTGCTCGAAAAAGAGAATCGTTTGGAGGTACGTTCCGGAAGTCTTAAGGATGCGGCCATAATATACAAAACTGATAAGGCAAGGCCCGAATATAAGCTTAAAAAGGGCAAGAAAAGCAGTCAGAACTGGGTATAGCAGAAAAGGAGACTCATATGGACAGTACAATCATAAAGGAGCAGAAGGCTCAGAAAAAAGCGTATAAAAAGGCGAGAAGACGCGCGACAAGGCCATGGAAAGGACTTAGCATCTTAAGCGGAATTCTTGCGGTGGTTCTTGTTGCTGCGACAGTGCTTTTATCCATGTTTGACAACACTGTTGCGGCATTTGTGGGCGGTACTTTTTGGAAGCTTGAAAATGAAGACAGGAATGCCATTTATTTTGAGGGGGATTTTGAGTCTTCCGAGGAAATGGCGGAGTACGGAGCAGAGCTTTGTAAGCTTACTGAAGCGGAGGGTGCGGCACTTCTTATGAATGAGAATAATGCCCTGCCTCTCAAAACGGGTGCGAAGGTAAGTTGTTTTTCCAATTCTTCGGTAAATCTTGTGTACGGCGGGACAGGTTCCGGTAATATTGACGCTTCTGAGGCTGACAATTTAAAGACAGTGCTTGAAAAAGCCGGATTAAGTGTAAATGAAACTCTCTGGAATTTTTATACGGAAGGTGCGGGAAGCAAGTATGCCCGTAAAAAAGGCGGAATGGTAAGTCTTGCAAGTGCAGTTGTGGCAGAAGTTCCATGGAAGGTTTATACTGACGAGGTTAAAAATTCGGTAGCTTCCTACGGTGATGCTGCGATTGTTGTTATTTCCCGTGTCGGCGGTGAAGGGGCGGATCTTGATTTTACAACGACAAATTATCTTGCGCTTGACGATAACGAAAAAGAAATGCTTAAAAATGTGGCGGCAATGAAGCAGGCGGGAACAATAGACAAAGTTATTGTGCTTATTAATTCTGCCAATGCCCTGCAGGTCGATTTTCTGAAAAGTAATGAATATAGTGTGGATGCCTGCTTGTGGATTGGTGATGTGGGTATTTCGGGAATTAATGCCGTGGCGGAGATTCTTTCGGGCAAGGTAAATCCTTCGGGAAGCCTTGTGGATACTTACTGTTTCGATAATTATTCTTCCCCGGCAATGAAGAATTTTGTGCCGACGGTGTATGCCGGCTACAGGAAGGGACTTATTCCCGAGCATGCGAAGACTTACATGATTTATCAGGAAGGAATATACGTGGGCTACAAATATTACGAGACGCGTTATGAGGATTACGTAATGGGAACAGGCAACGCCGGAGATTACGCGTATCGTGATGATGTGGCTTTTCCGTTTGGATATGGGCTTAGTTACACGGATTTTGAGTACAGTGATATGGCAGTTAACTTTAATGCCGTGGAGGACAGGTTTGAAGTATCTGTAAAGGTTACCAATATCGGAAATATGTATTCCGGCAAAGAGACCGTCCAGGTGTATTTCCGTTCGCCGTATACTGTATACGATATTGAGCACGGAGTAGAAAAAGCGGCTGTCGCACTTGTCGGATTTGACAAGACGGACATTCTTGCTCCGGGACAGTCTCAGACACTTACCATATATGTAGACCGAAGGGATATGGCTTCTTTTGATGCTTACGGGCAGGGCACATACATTCTTGATGAAGGTGATTATTATTTGACGGCGGCAACTGATGCGCACGACGCCGTAAATAATATTTTGACGGCAAGAGGTTATACTGCGGAGAATACGGACGGGCGAATGGATGCGGATGGTAATGCCGGGCTTGTTTTTAAATGGAACAATCCGTATTTTGATGCGGTGACATATGCTGTGTCGGAAAACGGTACGCCTATAAAAAAACGCCTTTCTGATGCGGATCCAAATTTGTACACCGGAAATGACAAAAAGATTACCTATCTTTCAAGAAACGATTGGATGGGGACTTTTCCGAAGGAAATAGTGAAGCTTGCGCTTACGGACAGGATGATTGAGGACTTGCAGGATGTACAATATGATAATGACGATTATAAAGAAGTGCCGATGCCGACACTTGGGGCAAAAAACGGCGTCACCTTATATGACATGATAGGACTTGATTATAATGATACAAGGTGGGAGGCGTTGCTTGACCAACTGACATTTGACGAGATGGTGTCTTTAATCGGTGATGCTTTTCATTGGACAATGCCCGTAAAATCCGTCGAGGCACCGGGAACAAGGGACGAAAACGGTCCACAGGGCCTTACGGCGTCACTCATTGCGTCGGGTGCAACACGGCTTGAGGCAACTGCTTTTACTTCGGAGGATGTTATGGCGGCAACATTTAACAGGGATATTATGATGGCAATCGGTAATGTAATCGGTAATAACTGTCTTGAGGCAGGTGTTGCCTGCCTTTA
>JAZNXQ010000222.1:0-17052 GCA_045593945.1 Lachnospiraceae bacterium
GCACCTGAAGCACCCTTACCAAGGTTATCAAACTGTGATGAGAGAACGATTCGTTCGTCATTGCCTGTTACGAAAATCTTAAGTCCGTCCCAACCTGAACATGCATTACCTGCAAGCATATTGCCTTCGCCGGCAGAAGCATCAAGAGGCATTACCTTGACAAATCTCTGGCCTTCGTAGAATTTGCTGATGGCAGCATGAACTTCCTCGAGTGTAGTAGCCTTGTTAAGCATATGTGTATATACAGGAACGCTCATAACCATACCGCTGTAATAATCACAGATAATCGGTGCGAATAAAGGCTCTCTTTCAAGACCGGTAATTTTCTTCATTTCTTTTAAGTGCTTGTGCTGCTGTGTGAGAGCATACTCTCTGGGAGCATTGTAGTCGTTAGGTCTTTCGTCTGCCTCATAAGCTGCGATTACCTTCTTACCGGCTCCGCTGTAGCCTGAGAGTCCGAAAGCACTTACCGGGTAGTTCGCAGGCATAATTCCAAGATTAATCATAGGATATACGAGTGAAATGAATCCCGTTGCATAACAACCGGGAACGGCAACACGCTTGCTGTTTTTGATTTTATCCTTGTGTGCTGCGCCAAGCTCTGGAAAACCATATGCCCAGTCGGGAAGTGTTCTGTGAGCAGTAGAAGCATCTATAATTCTTACGTTGTCGTTTTCAACCAAAGAAACAGCTTCTCTTGCAGCATCATCAGGGAGACAAAGGAAAGTAATGTCTGAACTGTTGATGAACTTTTTACGCTCGTTAAGGTCCTTGCGAAGTTCTGAAGAGATGGTAAGAAGTTCAATATCGTCACGGCCTTCGAAACGCTCAAGTATTCTAAGACCCGTCGTTCCTTCGCTACCGTCAATATAAATCTTAGTTTTCATAATAATTCCTCCGATGTTTATAAAAATACATGCAAAAATATGTTTAATTATAGTTATTATAAAAATAAATGTCAATTATCTTTTGCCTCTTATGGTACTAAATAACCCGAAATATTACATAAATGAAATATTGTAAACATTAAGACCATGTGTTATACTATATTTGGTGTTGTGTGTAGTTTATGCATACTACAGACTTGTGATTTAGGTACATACTGGTTTAAGTAAGATATGAGGAGAGAAAGGATGAGCAGTGGGGTGAATATATCAATGATGGGTTTAATTGTAATCGCAGGAGGAGCATTGCTTTTAATTGGAGCAATCGTAGCAGTGGCGGTTATTGTGGCAAATAATAAAAAAGATAATTAAGCATTGGCAAATATGGAGAAAGATATGGCAAGTTATTTTACATCATATACTACTGAACAACTTAAGGAAGAAATCGAAAGTGCGAAGCGCAAGATAAGACTTTCTAATTCGCAGCAGGACAAGATTCTTCTTTTGGCACTTGAGACCGAACTTGATAAACGTAATAGGGTAGAGAATAAACCTGACATCGAGAAGCTTACAGAAGTGTGTGAGGGACTTAAGAAGCTTGAACCGCTTTTTGCACAGATTAATTTTTCTAATATAGGAAGAGATATTGCGGTTGATGGTTGCGTTAAGGTAAGAGAGATTCTTACAGCCATGCAGAATAAGGTTGATGAAGGTTTGCGAGAGATAGGACAGTAATAAGCGAAGGGGGATTATTTTATGACTTCGATAGAGAATGCAGATGAGCAACAGCTTTTAGAGATGAAGAACTGGTTCTTTAAAGAGAATATCCGTATTCAGCAGGAGAAGGATATGATTTTTGAAGAGAAGAGACGTCTTGAACAGGAAAAAGCTAAGTTTGAGCAGGAAAAGGCCAGATTTGCTTTAATGAGACAGCGCCTTGATAATGATAAAGAACTTTTTGACAAGAAGACAGAAGTACTTATTCTTGAACTTAGAAGACTTGCCAATGACAGGGAGAGACTTGCAAGGGATAAGGCTGAGTTTGCGGCACTTAAAAACAGAGAGGTGCGTAAACGCGAGATGGAGGCTATGCCCAGAATGTTCTTTGTCGGTGTTAACAATGAGCTGACACTCAAGAAGAGATATAGGGATTTGCTTAAGATTTTCCATCCCGATAATGCCTGCGGCAATTCTGATGCGGTATTATACATTAATAAAGAATATAATGCTTTGAAGAATTTGTATTCATAAAGTATAAGAGTCGCATTTTAGCGGCTCTTTTTTTTAGATGCAGAGGGGCTTGTATATTAAATTGAGGATTGGAGAGAAGACATGAATAAGAAAAAGCTTTGGGTTTTGGTATTGATACCGCTTACTTTTTTGATGGTTTTGATTGTTAAATATAATGCATCTGTTGCAGAATATGTATTCGCAAGAGGAATATACAGAGTATATGCATTTATAATGGGTAATCTTACCGGATGGATTCCATTCTCAGTTATGGAACTCGGAATTATAGTGCTCACGATTACTGCAATAATTATTATTGTCAGATGGATAATCGGTATTGTAAAAAATAAAGGTAAGAGAGCGGTTAGAATAATTAACGGCATTGTCAATGTGCTTTGTTTGGGAGCGATAATACTGTTTTGGAGCACATGTTTTAGCGGCGTTAATAATTACAGATATACGTTTGCCAAACATGCCGGACTTGAAGTAAGGGATTCATCCAAGGAAGAGCTTAATGAGCTTTGTCTGTGGCTTGCAAAGCAGGCAAGTGAAGTTAGGAGACAGATTACAAGTGTTGATGAGAGCGGTGTAATGAAGTCAACATATGAGTCTTTGGGAGATATGACAAAAGAGGCACGTTCTCTTTATGGTAAGCTTGGTGAAAAATATGAGGCATTTGATTATCCGTGTTGGAAGTCAAAACCCGTGTTTTTCTCACATCTGATGTCATATACGGATATTGTCGGAGTGTATTGTGTTTTTACGATGGAGACTAATATTAATGTGGACGTTCCTGATTATTCGATACCTTCTACGATAATGCATGAGCTTTCTCATTCATTCGGATTTATGAGGGAGGATGAAGCGAATTTTATAAGCTTCCTTGGATGCATTGAGTCAGAGTCTCTTGAATTTCAGTATAGCGGATATATGCATGCGCTTATTCATGCAGGCAATAAGCTTGCGGGAATAGACATGGAGCTTTACACAGAGCTTCACAAAACATACGATCCGGGGGTAAGGGCAGACCTAAATGCCAATTCAAAATATTGGGAACAATTTGAAGATACTGTGATACAGGAAGTATCCAATGTAGTTAACGATACATACCTTAAGGCAAATAATCAGTCGGACGGTGTTAAAAGCTACGGAAGAATGGTAGACTTGCTTCTTGCATGGTACAGGACACAAAAATAAAAAATCGGACATACAGGGCCATATGTGTACATATATATTAAAAGAGGCAAATGGCAGGGGGTATGTACGGTGAATAAGAAGGAAGAAATTTTACGGGTGCTGGCATTGTCACTTAGGAGCGTTGTGGGACAGGCAATACCTGATTATGAAAGACTTCAGGAAATACGTATAAGGGCAGAAGCACCGCTTATAGTGATTTATGATAACTGTGAGTATTTTATAGGTGTGGATAACAAGCTTACGAAAAAATTCGCAGAAGCCTACATTGTACATAAGAATGCACTTAGGGAAACTGTGGAGTATATTTGCAATTATTCCGTGTATGCTTATGAGGAAGAGCTAAGACAAGGGTTTATTACGATTGCAGGCGGACACAGAGTAGGTATTTGCGGACGTACGGTTAGTGATGGGAATAGCATAAGGAGTATAAAGCATATCAGCTTTTTAAATATAAGACTTTCACATCAGATAATCGGATGTGCAGACCGAGTTATGCAGTATATAAGGCTTGGAAACGGTATTGCCCATACCCTTATTATTTCGCCGCCAAGGTGCGGTAAAACTACACTTTTACGTGATATTATACGAAACATATCAAACGGCACTACAAAATACCCCGGGATGACAGTCGGCGTTACGGATGAACGCTCTGAGCTCGGGGCTTCTTATATGGGACTGCCACAAAATGACCTTGGTATCAGGACGGATGTTTTAGATTGTTGTCCTAAAGCACAGGGAATGATAATGCTTGTGAGATCTATGTCTCCTCAGGTGATTGCTGTTGATGAGATAGGAGACCGCAGGGATGCGGAAGCGCTTTTGTATGTTTCGGGGTGCGGTTGTAAGTTACTTGCTACGGTACATGGCGAGGATTTGGAGGATGTGCAAAAAAAGCCTTATATGAGGGACATGTTATCGTGTGGTATATGGGAAAGAATAATTGTACTCGATAATAACGGTAGTGTTGGAAATATAAAAGCAGTTTATAATAAAAGCGGAATGAGACTTGATAAATAAGAACAGGAATTGAACAGATGGGTGGATTAATATGCTTGGATTGAAATTGTGCGGGATTGTTTTGATAATTGCCTCGACAACGGGAATTGGTTTTTTAGTCGGGAACAATATGAGATTACGGTTGGAAGAACTAAAAGAGTTAAAAAAGATACTGAGTATGCTGCGAGGAGAAATACGATATACGGGAACACCTCTTTACGAAGCGTTTGGCGTTATCGGAAAAAGAACCAAAGGAGTATACTCAGATTTTTTTTT
Organism: Lachnospiraceae bacterium; assembly: GCA_045593945.1. GTDB lineage: Bacteria > Bacillota > Clostridia > Lachnospirales > Lachnospiraceae > SIG300. The sequence goes on from JAZNXQ010000222.1 coordinate 4,584, forward strand.
GCAGACAGCCAAGGAACTTGAAGCTTTAAACGGAAAGCGTCTGCGCGAGATATGGCAGAGTATTAAGGAAAATATCAGGAATAGTCATCTGTCGGAAAAGGACTGGGAAAGGTTTATGCAGTTTGGAGACAACCTTGGGTATCTGGATAAGGAAATGCAACTTGGTACGATAGAGCTTTACCTTGAGCAGATTGATGTAGAGCTTGCGGACGGTTATGCAAATTATAATAAAAACAACAGGCTTTGCAAGGCACTTGGTATATGCAGCGGATTGTTTTTGACGTTAATGCTGATTTAAAAACATGGGATAAGTATGAAAAGGGGAAAACATATGTCAGTGGATTTGATATTCAGAATTGCAGCCGTGGGAATTCTGGTATCGGTAATAAGCCAGATACTAAAGCATAGCGGCCGTGAGGAGCATGCATTCCTTACAAGTCTTGCAGGACTTGTTCTTGTGCTTTTTTGGATTATTCCGTACATTTACGATTTATTTGAAACCATAAAAAATCTGTTTGCGTTATAGGAGAGTCACATAATGTTGCAGATAAGTATTTTTGCCATTGTGGCGGTGTTGCTTGCCGTACAGCTAAAAGGGATAAAGCCTGAATACAGTGTATATATAAGTTTTGCGGCAGGAGTAATAATTATTTTTTTCGGAATAAGAAAACTTGAGACAGTGGTTGACACGATTACCATAATACAATCATATATTCCTCTTGATACGGTGTATATGGGTACGTTGATAAAAATGATAGGTATTACATATATTACGGAATTTTCTTCAGGAATTTGTAAAGACACGGGCTATCAGTCTGTTGCAGGGCAGATAGAGGTGTTTGGAAAACTTTCAATCCTTGCGGTCAGTATGCCGGTCGTTACGGCGCTTCTTGAAACTGTCAGAGATTTGCTTGCCGGGACATAAAGTAAAAATAGGGAGAAAAGAAGCATGAGGATAATCGTCGGAGCTGCTATGGAGGCAATAGAGTCGGATTTTGATTTTTCGGGAGTGCAGGAAGTTCTTAATAATTCACTTGTTAAGGACAGGTTTGATTTTAGAAGTATGTTGTCGGATTTAATATCGGGGGAAAGTGAACTCTCTTTTTTAGGAGTGTGGAAGCTTCTTTGTGAGGCATTGTTTTCAGATTTCTCGTATTATCGTGAAACGATAGTTCTTTTGATATTAATAGGTATCTCTGCGGCGGTTTTTGCCAATATTTCTTCAGCGTTTTCTGAAGGACAAGTTGCGGAGACATCCTTTTACATAACGTATCTTTTGCTTTTGAGTGTAATAATTGTAGCGTTTTATACTGTTTCGGATACGGCGGCAGGGGTACTTTTTGATGTTTCGGATTTTATGGAAGCACTTGTTCCGTCGTTTTTTTTATCCGTGGGAATGGTTAGCGGGAGTGCAGTGGCGGTGGTTTTTTACGAAATTGCATTGGGTGTGATTTTGATGGTGGACAAGGTGCTTTTAAAGCTTATAATTCCCATGATAAATGTGTATGTGATTCTTGTACTCGTAAATTATATTTCAAAAGAAGATTTTTTATCAAAGCTTGCCGAACTTTTGCAGACTGCGGTTAAGTGGCTGTTAAACACGCTTATGGCACTTGTGCTTGGTTTAAATGTAGTACAGGGGCTTATTGTTCCGCTTGCGGGAACGGTGAAGAAATCGGCACTTTTAAAAGCGGTGAGTATTATTCCGGGGCTTGGAAACGGTGCCGGTGCAGTATGGGAAACAATGATTGGAACAGGTGCGGTAATAAAGAACGGAATCGGTACGGCAGCATTGGTTTCGATTGCTTTTATTGCGTTTATGCCAATTATAAAGATGACGGTTTTTGTACTTATGTATCAGGGGGCAGGCGCAATTCTTCAACCGGTTTCAGACAAGCGTATAAATGAGGCTTTAAGCGGTGTATGCGAAGGAGCAAAACTTCTGCTTCGGACAGTTTTTATGACGGTAGTACTTTTTGCAGTTTCGATTGCGATTATATGTGCTTCAACTAACGGAGGAATGTAGAATGGATGTAATACTTAAATGGATTGGCGACATTGCGGTTTACCTCATACTTGTTACGCTGATACTGCAGATAATCCCTAAAAAGTTTCGGAAATATATAAGTTTTTTTACGGGAATGCTTCTTATAATGCTTGTGATTAGTCCGGTAACAGGTCTGTTCGGAGCAGATGTTGCGCTTGCGGATTATTTTAAACTGGAGGGTATGAAACAGGCGGTAAGTGATATGGAAGACATGATAAGATTTGCAGAAAATGTAAATGAGGAAAAAATGATTGAAAATTATAACAGTCAAATTAGGGAACGCATATCTGAACTTATTAAAGAGTACGGGTTTAGGGTGAATGAAGTTGAGGTTGTATGGAATTTGGATGCCGGAACAGAGAATTACGGGAGCATAAGCAGTATTTATGTGAATCTTGATGAAAAAACGACACAGGGAACCATAACAATAAAGCCTGTGAAAGTAACAGTCGGAGAACAGTTACATGATGCATATACCGAGAAAGAAATTTTGGGAATGAAGGCGAAGATAGCGGGCTTCTACAATCTTTCGGAGTCACATATAAATATAACGATACAGGGGTAGGATATGAGTAGTAAAGATAAAAAAATTGCATGGAAGGATATAGGGATTAGTAAGCTTCTTATTTTACTCGGAGCAGGGGTTCTGCTTGTAATTTTTTCGTTTGCGGATTTTTCGGGTGATTCTGAAAAAACGAAAAATACAGAAGGGCAGGAGAGTATCAGGCAGGAGAAGAAGGCGGCGGAAGAGCTTTTTGTGACGGAGACAGCTTATGAGAGTCTACTTGAAGAACGCTTAAAGGGTGTGCTTGAACTTGTAAGAGATGTGGGAAGGGCAGAGGTTATGATAACAATAAAGGCTTCGGGTGAGCAGATTGTTCTTGTTGAAAAAGATTGTATAGGAAGCGCATCTAAGGAAGCAGACAGCCAGGGCGGAAGCAGGGATACAAAGGAAGAAACGATGTCAGAAACGGTAATATATAAAAAGAGCAGTGACGGAACAACGGTTCCTTACATTGTAAAAGAAAAAATGCCTGAAATAGAAGGCGTTGTTGTTATTGCGGAGGGTGGAGGCAATCTTTTGACGGCAAATAATATTATTGAAGCGGTTATGGCATTATTTGATGTACCCATACATAAAATTAAAGTATTAGAAATGAAATTATCTTCCTAAGGAGGGGGAACAGTGAAAAAAATACTAAAAAACAATCAGGTGATTATTACGGCACTCGCTATTATGATTGCGATAGCGGGATATCTGAATTATGTTCAGAAAATCGGAGATGAAAATGATTATCAGTCGGTAATCAGCGATGATATTAACAACATGGATAAAAACATATTTGATATTTCGGAAGAAGATATTTTAGCAGAAAATCAGGCGGCAGACAAACTTCAGTCAGGTGAAGATGTTAAAGTGCTTCAGGGAAGTGAAGAAAATGTACAGAATCAGGACGGACTTATAGATATAGAAAGTATGGATTCGGAAATTGAAGACGCGGACAGTAATGTGCCGGGTGAAGCGGTTTTTACGGGAGGAACAACAGTAAGTTCAATAGTTGCGGTTAAACTTAAGAGGGAACAGTCAAAATCCCTGCAGAAATCATCGCTTATGGAGATTATTAATAATGCGGGAATAAGTGAAGTTCAGAAGCAGGATGCAATAAGTAAGCTTTTAGAAGTTAATGATATTTCACAGAAGGAAGCGGAGGCAGAACTGCTGCTTGAAGCTAAAGGTTTTACGGATGTTGTGGTAAGTATTACTGACGGGTCTGTGGATGTTGTGGTAAATGAAGCATTTCTCAGTGATGCTGACAGGGCGCAGATTGAAGACATTGTAAAAAGAAAAACAGAAATTTCGGCTGATAAAATTATAATTATGCCTTTTGTTGAGAATAATTAGAATAAAGATTTGCATAAATAATAAAATTTTGCATAAAAACAATTTGCAAAAGTACTTATATTTGATATAATGGTATCAAAGATGACAAAAAGATACACAGGAGGTTTCCCATGAGCGAACAGAATTTGAAAGATAATGAACAGATATATGAGACAAAGATTGGAGAAGTCCAGATTGCAGATGAGGTTGTAACTATTATCGCCGGTCTTGCGGCTACAGAAGTAGAGGGTGTTGTTTCTCTTGCGGGAAACATTACCAACGACAAAGTTAGCAAGAAGGGAATCAAGAATCTTGCAAAGGGTGTTAAAGTAGACGTTTTGCAGGGCTCAGTATCAGTTGAGGTTTCCATGCTTATGAAGTATGGTTACAGCATTCCCGATGTTACACAGAAGGTACAGGATAAGGTTAAGACAGCTATTGAGAACATGACCGGACTTCAGGTTACGGATGTAAATGTAAGAGTTGTCGGTGTTGAAATCGAGAAGAGTAATTAATAAAACGAAAGGGTGTCTTTTTAAGACACCCTTTAAGCGATTTTTTATTTAATTGGAGGATACAATGAGCAGAAGACAAATGCGCGAGCATATATTTACATTATTATTCCGTAGAGATTTTCATAGTCAGGAGGAGATGCAGGAGCAGATACCTCTTTATGTGGAGTCGCAAGAAGAGCTTAACGAGGCTGATACAGAAGAACTTATAAGAAGAATCAGTGCTTTACTTGAGAAAGTGGAGGAACTTGATGAGAAGATTTCTTCAGTAACCGAAGGCTGGACAACCCAGAGAATCGGTAAGGCGGAGATTACTATTTTAAGACTTGCACTTTATGAGATGACGTATGAAGAAGATGTTCCTTCTAAGGTTGCAATTAATGAGGCAGTAGAGCTCGCCAAGAAATTCGGCGGTAATGAATCACCTGCATTTATTAACGGAGTATTGGCAAAGTTGGTGTAATTTTTCATGGCAAGTGTATACTCGGTATCACAGATTAACAATTATATTAAAAATATGTTTGAGCAGGACTTCCTGCTTAAAAGAGTTCAGATAAAGGGCGAGATTTCCAATTGTAAGTATCACAGTTCCGGACATATATATTTTACGCTTAAGGACGGCGGCGCGACGCTTGCGTGCGTAATGTGGTCAAGTCACAGACGCGGACTTAAGTTTGATCTTAAGGAAGGTCAGAATGTCATTGCGGAGGGAACTGTTGCAGTTTATGAGAAGGACGGTAAGTTCCAACTTTATGCAAGCAGTATTATACTTGACGGAGTCGGCGCGCTTTATCAGCGTTTTGAGGAACTAAAAAACCGTCTCGAAGAGATGGGCATGTTTGCAAAGGAATACAAGCGTCCTATACCGAAGTATGCGCGTAAGGTCGGTATTGTTACGTCTAAGACCGGCGCAGCCATTCAGGATATAATCAATGTAACGAGAAGGCGTAATCCTTTTGTGCAACTTGTGTTGTATCCGGCGCAGGTTCAGGGAGAGGGAGCTGCTGAGACGATAGTTATGGGAATCGAAGCACTTGATAAGATGGGGCTCGATGTTATTATCGTAGGCAGAGGCGGCGGTTCCATAGAAGATTTATGGGCTTTTAACGAGGAAAGCGTGGCACATGCGGTATTCAACTGCGAGACTCCCGTTATCTCTGCGGTAGGGCATGAGACGGACACAACCATTATTGATTTTGTATCTGATTTTCGGGCACCGACACCGTCAGCGGCGGCAGAAATTGCGGTATTTGATTATCAGGTTTTTGCAGCTAAGACGGCGGAATACGAGCGCAGACTTACAAGTATGCTTCGGACCAAGTTCAGTAGCAGGTTAGAACGCCTTGAACAGTACCGACTTAAGCTTTTGAGGTTATATAATCCTGCGCAGAAGATTTTGCAGAAGAGACAATATCTGCTGGATGTTGAAGGAAGACTTGAAAGATATATGCATGATGCTTTGAAGCAACGACGCCAGCAACTTGCGATTTGCAGTGAGCGTCTTAACGGTTTGTCGCCACTTAAACAGCTTATGCGTGGTTATTCTTATGTCACTACGGAGGACGGAGAGCATGCCGTTACATCCGTAAGTACTGTTAAAGCAGGTGACAACCTGCGTGTAAGAATGTCAGATGGTGAGCTTATGGCGGAGGTAGTATCCGTATCCGAAAAAAGGCTTGATTAAGGAGTGTTATCATGAAAGAAGAATTAAGTATAGAGCAGGCTTTTGATGAACTGAATACAATAATGGATAATATGGAAGAAGATTCTGTTTCACTTGAGAAGTCATTTGAGCTTTACAAAAGGGGAATGGAGCTTGTTTCGATGTGCAATAATAAGCTTGACATGGTTGAAAAGAAGATAATAGTTTTAGAGGGAAACGAGGTTTTGCCTGATGAACTTTAATGTTTTGTTACAGGATAAGGTTAATGAAGTTGATGATATAGTTAAGTCTTTTTTGCCGGAAGAAAAAGGTTATCAGCAGACTGTTCTTAAGGCAATGAATTACAGTGTGCTTGCAGGCGGCAAAAGACTAAGACCTCTTCTTATGCAGGAGGTCTTTAAGTTGTTTTCGGGAAGTGGAGAGGTTGTGCGCCCTTTTATGGCGGCGATGGAAATGATACATACCTATTCGCTTGTGCATGATGATTTGCCTGCAATGGATAACGATGAGTACAGAAGAGGCCGTAAGACTACTCATGTGGTGTTTGGTGAAGCCATGGGAATACTGGCAGGCGATGCGCTTCTCAATTATGCGTATGAGACTGCGATAGGGGCTTTTTCTTATGTAGGCGGTTCAGACGGTGCCGATGCAGGCAGAATAATCAATGCGCTTAAGGTGCTCGGAAGAAAAGCAGGAATTTACGGTATGGTCGGTGGTCAGGTTAAGGACGTTGAGGCAACGGAGAATAACGAGCAGATTGATAAGGATACTTTGCAGTTTATTTATAATTTGAAGACAGGTGCACTCCTTGAAGGCTCCATGGTTATCGGTGCGATTCTTGCGGGGGCATCGGACGAAGACATTAAAAAGACGGAGAATATTGCATCGAAGATAGGTATGGCGTTTCAGATTCAGGATGATATACTTGATGTTATCGGAAGTGCAGAGGCGCTTGGTAAGCCTATCGGAAGTGATGATAAGAATAATAAAGCGACTTATGTAAGTCTTTACGGCTTGGAGAATGCCAAGGCAGAGGTTATAAGACTTACAAATGAAGCAGTAGATTTACTTCAGGATTTGCCGGGAGAGAAGGATTTTCTTAAGGAACTCCTGCTTTGGCTTGTAAATCGTGAAAAATAGCAAAATTTTGAGGGATTATAATGATTTTGGACAGAATTACCGGCCCCAATGACATTAAGAAGTTAAAGCCCGAGGAATACGGGCAGCTTGCGGGCGAGATAAGAGAATTTTTAATAAATACAATAAGTGTATCCGGTGGACACCTTGCATCCAATCTTGGTGTTGTCGAGCTTACGATGGCGCTCCATCTTGTTCTTGATTTACCTAAGGATAAGATTATCTGGGATGTGGGACACCAGTCATATACACACAAATTGCTTACCGGCAGAAGAGAGGCTTTTGAGGCACTCAGAGAGTACGGAGGATTAAGCGGTTTCCCGAAACGTACGGAGAGTGCCTGTGATGCATTTAACACAGGACACAGCTCTACTTCGATTTCTGCAGGACTCGGTATTGCGGCAGCCAATAAGCTTAATGACAGCGATGGAACTGTTGTGTCGGTAATAGGTGACGGTGCACTTACGGGCGGTATGGCATATGAGGCGCTTAATAATGCTGCACAGCTTAAGCGTAATTTTATAATTATTCTTAATGATAATGAGATGTCCATCTCTGCCAATGTCGGCGGAGTTTCTAAATATCTCAACAATATAAGAACGGGCCAGACATATAATAAGCTTAAAAAGAGAGTGCTTGCGGTTCTTTCAAAAATCCCGGGATGTGGTAATTTCCTCATTAACAAGATACGTAAGACCAAAAGTGGAATCAAGCAGCTTCTTATTCCGGGCATGCTTTTTGAGGATATGGGGATTAAGTATATCGGTCCGATTGACGGTCATGACATTGAGCGGCTTGTCGAGATAATAAGCGAAGCAAGGAAGCTTGATAAGGCCGTTATGATTCACGTAATAACGAAGAAAGGTAAAGGCTTTGCGCCTGCTGAGGAAAGACCGGAGAAGTTCCATGGTGTCGGCCCTTTTGATGTTAATACAGGTGATTCGCTTAAAGTTAAGAAGACGGATTATACAACTGTTTTTTCTAACACATTAATTGAACTTGCACACAAGAATCCAAAGCTTGTAGCAATAACCGCGGCTATGCCGGACGGAACGGGACTTGCAGCTTTTAAGAAGGAATTCCCTAACAGGTTTTTTGATGTCGGAATAGCTGAGGAACATGCAGTTACGTTTGCTGCGGGAATGGCTTCCGAAGGATTAAAGCCGGTGGTTGCAATATATTCTTCATTTTTACAGAGAGCATATGACCAGATTCTTCATGATGTATGTATTCAGGATTTGCCGGTTGTATTTGCGCTTGACAGAGCAGGGCTTGTAGGCAATGACGGTGAGACTCATCAGGGTATATTTGACTTGTCGTATCTTACCTCGATACCTAATATGAGCATATTTGCACCGAAGAATGCCAAGGAGCTTAAGGAAGGGCTTGAGTTTGCGGCAGAATACAGCGGTCCCATTGCACTCAGATATCCGCGAGGAACAGCTTATCAGGGGCTTGAAGATTTTGCGGAGCCGATTACTTTCGGCAAGAGTGAGGTTATATATCGCGAGAAGGATATAGCACTTCTTGCAGTCGGAAGCATGGTTGAAGTTGCGGCAGAGGTAAGGGACAGGCTTAAAGCGGCCGGATATCATGTAACACTTGTTAATGCGCGTTTTGTAAGACCGATTGATGAGCAGTGTATAGATGAGCTTATTAATACACATTCGCTTCTTGTTACATTGGAGGAAAATGTGCTTAATGGCGGTTACGGTGAAAAGGTTGTGGCATATGTTAACCGTATCGGAAAAAAGGCTGATGTACTTACTGTTGCACTTCCAAATGTATATGTGGAACATGGTAATATTAAGGTATTAAGACAACACAGCGGAATTGACGCAGAGTCGGTTACGGCAAAAATTATTGACAGAATAAAGGGAGACAACTAATGAAAGAGCGTCTTGATGTCCTGCTTGTGCAAAGGGCACTTGCAGAGTCGAGGGAAAAAGCAAAGGCAATTATAATGTCAGGCAACGTATTTGTAGACGGTGTACGCGAGGATAAAGCGGGTACAATGTTTGCAGAAAGCGTTAATATAGAGGTTAAGGGCAATACACTTCCTTACGTAAGCAGAGGCGGACTTAAACTTGCCAAGGCTGTGGAGTGTTTTGGCGTGGAACTTGAGGGCAGGGTATGTATGGATGTCGGTGCCTCCACCGGCGGATTTACGGACTGCATGCTTCAAAACGGCGCAATCAAGGTATATTCAGTGGATGTCGGACACGGTCAGCTTGCATGGAAGCTTCGTAACGACGAGAGAGTAGTTTGTATGGAGCGCACCAATATCCGTTATGTAACACCTGAGGATATTGCGGATAGGATTGATTTTGTATCCATAGATGTATCATTTATTTCACTTACCAAGGTATTGGTACCGGTAAAGGCGCTTATGAATGAAGAGGCAAGAATGGTTTGCCTTATTAAACCTCAGTTTGAGGCCGGTAGGGAAAAGGTCGGTAAAAAGGGCGTTGTGCGTGATAAGGCAGTACACGAAGAAGTTATAGAGATGGTATGGCAGTTTGCGGAGAGCATCGGATTTTCAGTGCTTAACCTTGATTTTTCACCTGTAAGAGGTCCGGAAGGTAATATTGAATATTTGCTGTACTTGAAGAATGAGGCAGATAAATCAGAAGTAGATATGACGATGATAAAGGAAGTTGTGGAGGCTTCGCATACTGCTTTATAAGGGATGGTGTAGGAGAATTTGAAGAAGTTTTATATAATAGCCAATTCTGCAAAAGATGCGGGGCTTAAGTTCGCAAAAGAAATTGCAGGATATATTGAAAAAAAAGGCGGAAGCTGTACGGTTGCCGAAAGTAAGATAAGGACGGATGATGAGCAGGATTGGTGTCCGGACAAAGAGACAGATACAATTCTTAAGGTATCAGAGTGTGTGCTTGTTGTCGGCGGTGACGGTACACTTATTCAGGCAGCGAGAGCTTTGGCAGGCTATAATCTTCCGTTTTTAGGTATTAATTTCGGAACATTGGGTTTTCTTACTGAAGTTGAGCGTAACAATGTTTTTGGAGCAATTGACGCTCTGTTTGAGGATAATTATCATATTGAGGACAGAATGATGCTTGCGGGCAGAATTATAAGAAATGGTAAGGTTGTTGAGGAGAATATTGCACTTAATGATATTGTTTTTGCGAGAGCGGGAACACTTAGAGTAGTTGATTTCAAGATTTATCTTAACGGTGAGTATTTTAATAATTATTCTGCCGATGGTATGATTGTTGCTACTCCTACGGGTTCAACGGCATATAATTTGTCAGCAGGAGGACCGATTGTTTCACCTGCGGCAAGACTTATGATACTGACACCGATTTGTCCGCATACATTTAATTCAAGAAGCATAGTGCTTCCCGAGTGCGATACGATTGAGGTTGAGGTGTGCGCTGACCGTAACGGTTTTGATGATGAAAGACAGCTTTCATTTGACGGTGGTAATGTTTTTAATCTCCGTGCCGGTGACAGGATTGAGATTAAGGCGGCAACAGAGAACACAAGGATAATCAGAATTAAGAAAATAAGTTTTATTGAACAGCTACGAAATAAAATGGGTAATAAGTAATGAACTTATTGGGAGGAAAATATGAAGACAGCCAGACATGAGAAAATTATCGAGTTGATTAACAAATATCAGATTGAGACACAGGAGGAGCTTGCTGACCGTCTTAATGCAGAAGGGTTTGCGGTAACACAGGCGACTGTTTCAAGAGATATCAGGGCACTCAAACTTACGAAGATGCCGGTTGACGGCGGACGCCAGAAATATGCAATCATCCAGAACGATACCAACGAACTTAACGAGAAGTATTTAAGAGTTCTTAAGGATGCTTTTATTTCGATTGATCGCGCAGAGAATATTGCCGTAGTTAAGACTGTGTCAGGTATGGCTATGGCTTTTGCGGCGGCACTTGATGCAATGAAGTGGCACGAGGTTGTAGGCTGTGTTGCCGGGGATGATACGGTAATGTGTGCAATCAGAACTAAGGACGATGCACTTGTGATTGTTGACAGAATCAAGAAAATTGCAACGTCTGTAAGATAAAGGGATATCACTGTACTTGGAGAGTAGAAAGGTGTGATACCATGTTAAAAAATTTGTATGTAAAAAATCTTGCTTTAATTGATGAAGCAGAGGTGGAGTTCGGCAAAGGTCTTAATATCTTAACAGGAGAGACGGGCGCCGGCAAATCAATTCTTCTTGGCTCGGTAAATCTTGCGCTTGGTGCAAAAGCAGGCAAGGAGATGATAAGACAGGGCGCTGATTATGCGCTTGTCGAGATGACTTTCATTGTGGATAGTAAGGATAAGCTTGAACGACTTAAAGAGCTGGATGTTCTTATGGAGGATGATCAGGTTATCATTACAAGGCGTTTTGGAGAAGGACGCAGTGTAAGTAAGATTAACGGTGAAAGTGTAAGCGTGAGTACATTAAAGGCTGTTACAGGAATACTTATCGATATTCACGGACAGCATGAGCATCAGTCGCTTTTATATAAGTCAAATCATTTGGAAATTCTTGATAAATATGCTAAATCTGAGATTGATAAGCCGAAGTCGGATTTGAAAGAAGCATATAAACGATATATAAAAGCAAAAGAAAATCTCTCAGAATTTACAATGAATGAAGATGAGCGACTCAGGGAATGCTCATTTTATCAGTTCGAGATAAATGAAATTGAAGAGGCTAATCTTTTAGAGGGTGAAGAAGAGGAACTTATGGCAAAGCACCGTAAGTTTACCAACAGTCAGAAGATTATGTCTGCTATGGCGGCAGTATCTGAGTGCATAATGGGCGGTCATGGTGAAGGTGCTGTTGACGGTATCGGCCGTTCACTTAAAGAAGTTGCATCAGTGCTTACATATGATGAAGACCTTGCCGGTATATACAGTCAGCTTGAGAATGTGGATGCTTTGATGAGTGACCTTTCAAGAGATATAACCGATTATATCGATTCGGGAGAATTTGATGAAGAAGAGTTTTTTGCAGTTGAGAAAAGACTTGAATTGATTCATAAAATGCAGAGCAAGTACGGCAGGACCATTGCGGATATTTTGGAATATCTTGATATGCGTAAAGAAAAGCTTGCGGTTCTTGAAAATTATCAGCAAAACAGAGAACTGGCAGAACGTGAAATGCAGGCTGCATATAAAGAGGCTTCGGTATATGCGGCGCAGATTTCTTCTATACGTAAAAAAGCGGCAAAAGGACTTGCAGA
>JAZNXQ010000223.1:0-14868 GCA_045593945.1 Lachnospiraceae bacterium
TATAATACATAATTTTCCGGGAGAAAAATCTATGAAACCAAGAACAGAACTCAGCATGCAACTCTATGATATTCTCATAGAACGCGGATATAATGAAGGCTTATGTGATTTGATTACGAGAAATTTAAATACGGATTATACTGCAATGCGTATGATTGGATATTTGGCTCATTATTCATATTTGCCCGAGAGCGAAGTGGTGGACGAGATGCTTGCTATATTGAGTGACCGTAATGCACTTATCAAGAAAAAGGAATCTGAAGAGGCGCAGGCCAAAATCAACGAGATATATGAGTATGGTTTAGGAATAGAGGGCGATGACGAGAATTTATAAAAAGGTTCAATTTTATAATTTTGTTGACAACAGAATTAAACAGTGCTAGAATTAAGAAAGTTGAAAAAGGCATTGACCGGAAAGAAGTACATACAGGGAGCTTTTCAGAGAGTCGTCGGGTGGTGTGAGACGATAAAGCCGATTGTGTCGAATACATTCCGAGAGCTTCGTACCGAACATTTTAGTAGGCTACGACGTGAGGCACACGTTATAACGCAGAGGCATCATGTTGTGCCTTATGAGGCCGTTGTTTGTAAGAACACGGTAAATAGAGGTGGTACCACGATTAATATCGTCCTCTGTCACAGGTGTGACAGAGGACTTTTTTTATGCAGATACGAAAGGAGAAACAATATGATTATCACAGAATTACTTGAGAAAAATGCGAAAATTTACCCCAACGACGTAAGTCTTGTTGAGATTAATCCGGAGCAGCAGCCTGACAGAGCTGTTACATGGAGAGAATATAACCTCATAGAAGGTACTCCGGGCGAGAAATACAGACGTGAGATGACATGGAAAGAGTTTGATGTTAAAGCAAACCGCTTTGCCAATCTACTTATGACGAGAGGCATCAAGAAGGGCGATAAGGTAGCTATTCTTATGATGAACTGTATAGAATGGCTTCCTATATACTTCGGTATTTTGAAGACGGGCGCACTTGCAGTTCCTATGAACTTCAGATTTACGGCTGATGAGATTAAGTATTGTCTCGAACTTTCAGAGGCCAATACACTTGTTTTCGGACCGGAATTTATCGGACGAATCGAGCAGGTTTTTGACAAGCTTAAGGGTGTTAAGACATATTTTTATGTAGGACAGAATACACCGAGCTTTTCAGATAACTACGAAAAACTTGTTTCTTACTGTTCATCAACGGCACCTGCTGTTGATCTGAACGAGGATGATGATGCAGCGATTTATTTTTCTTCGGGAACAACAGGTTTCCCTAAGGCGATTTTACATACACACAAGGCACTTATTTCTTCTTGCAGGACAGAACAGAATCACCATTCACAGACCAAGGATGATGTATTCTTATGCATACCGCCTTTGTATCACACAGGTGCAAAGATGCACTGGTTCGGAAGTCTCCTTAGTGGAGGTAAGGCAATTCTTCTTCGTGGTGTAAAGCCGGAGTGGATTTTGCAGACAGTGTCTTCGGAAAAGGCAACAATCGTATGGCTTCTTGTGCCGTGGGCGCAGGATATTCTTGATGCGATTGACAGAGGAGAAGTAAATCTTGAAGAATACAGACTTTCACAGTGGAGACTTATGCATGTTGGTGCACAGCCTGTACCGCCGAGTCTTATTAAGCGTTGGAAGTCAGTTTTCCCGAATCATGATTATGATACCAACTACGGCTTGAGCGAGTCCATAGGGCCCGGATGCGTTCACCTCGGAGTTGAGAATATTCATAAAGTCGGTGCAATCGGTAAAGCAGGTTATCTTTGGGAAACCAAGATTGTTGCACCTGACGGAAGTGAAGTGGCACGCGGAGAGGTCGGAGAGCTTGCAGTAAAAGGTCCCGGCGTTATGAAGTGCTACTACAACAATGCTGAAGCCACTAACGAGATTCTTAAAGGCGAATGGCTTTATACAGGAGATATGGCTAAGGAGGATGAGGACGGATTTATCTATCTCGTAGACAGAAAGAAGGATGTTATCATCTCAGGTGGTGAGAATCTTTATCCTGTCCAGATAGAAGATTTCCTTCGAGCACATAACTCTATTAAGGACGTTGCCGTAATAGGTTTGCCGGACGAAAGACTTGGTGAGATAGCTGCAGCAATTATCGAGATTAAGCCCGGAATGACTGCTACGGAAGCAGAAATCAACGAGTTCTGTACGGAACTTCCGAGATATAAACGTCCGAGAAAAATTATTTTTGCAGAAGTGCCGCGTAATGCGACAGGTAAAATCGAGAAGCCGAGACTTCGTGAGATTTACTGTGGAAAGAGCCTTGTAGAAGCACAGATTACAGGCTAAATACATATGCGGCGGTAAAGTAATTACCGCAGAATGTTTGTAAAAAGGAGAACAAATAAATGGTTGCTAAAATTATAATGTTGGTTGTATTTTTTGCTGTTATGATTGGTGTTGGACTTTACTGTAGAAAGCATGCAACAGACGTTAACGGTTTCGTTCTCGGTGGACGTTCCGTAGGTCCGTGGCTCACAGCTTTTGCATATGGTACGTCATATTTTTCGGCGGTTATTTTTATTGGTTATGCAGGACAGTTCGGATGGAAATTCGGTATTGCATCAACGTGGATTGGTATCGGTAATGCGATAATAGGTTCACTTCTTGCATGGGTTATATTAGGAAGAAGAACCAGACTTATGTCACAGCATCTTAACTCTGCAACAATGCCGGAGTTTTTTGAGAAGAGATTCGGAAGTGTTCCGTTAAAGGTAATTGCTTCCGCGATTATATTCATATTCATGATTCCGTATACAGCATCTTTGTATAACGGTTTATCAAGACTTTTCGGAATGGCATTTAATATTGATTATACGGTATGTATTATCATTATGGCAGTGCTTACGGCTGTTTACGTTATTGTAGGCGGTTATATGGCTACAGCAATTAACGATTTTATTCAAGGTATTATCATGCTTTTTGGTATCGTAATGGTAATTGCTGCGGTACTTAATTCCAACGGTGGATTTATGGCAGCACTTGACGGACTTGCAAAGATTGAGGATGCGGCAGTATCCACAACTCCAGGTGTATTTGCATCGTTTTTCGGCCCGGATCCGTTCAATTTATTGGGTGTAGTTATTCTTACATCACTCGGTACATGGGGACTTCCGCAGATGGTTCAGAAGTTCTATGCAATCAAGAGTGAAAAAGCTATCAGTAAGGGAACAATTATTTCAACAATGTTTGCATTGATTGTTGCAGGCGGATGCTATTTCCTCGGAGGATTCGGAAGACTTTACAGTGATAAGCTTGATACAAGCAAGGGTATCGTATATGATGCAATTGTACCTAAGATGCTTGAGGGATTGCCGGATATGTTAATCGGTGTTGTAGTTATTCTTGTGCTTTCAGCATCAATGTCAACATTATCATCGCTTGTACTTACATCAAGTTCAACACTTACACTTGACTTCTTGAAGGGCAATATTGTTAAGAAGATGGATGATAAAAAGCAGATGTTAATCATGAGAGCGCTTATTGTAGTATTTATTGTTATTTCAGTTGTTATTGCAATTTTACAGTATAAGAGTAATGTTACATTTATAGCACAGCTCATGGGTATTTCGTGGGGAGCAATGGCAGGAGCTTTCCTTGCACCGTTTATTTACGGTTTGTATTGGAAACGTACGACTAAGGCAGGATGTTATGCAAGCTTTATCTTTGGTTGTGGAATCATGCTTCTTAACATGTTCTGTAAGAGCATTTTCCCGGCGTGGTTACAATCACCGATTAACTGCGGTGCATTGGCAATGCTTGCAGGACTTGTGATTGTTCCGGTGGTAAGTATTATTACAAAAGCACCTGATAAAGAAAAAGTAGACGGAATGTTTATATGCTATGAAAAAGAAGTGGTTGTTCACTCTAAAAAATCACTTGGAGAATAAGCAGATTAAATTTCATTATAATGGTTGACATGGTAAATTCATTTTAGTATAGTAACATATAGGTATGATAAGGAGGCGGCATTATTATGGCAGACGTAATTATTGCAGTTGATGCGATGGGCGGAGATAATGCCCCTGTCGAGATTGTAAAAGGTGCGGTTGATGCAGTCGTATTAAGACCTGAGATTAAGGTTTTACTTGTAGGTATAGAGGATGTTGTTAAGGCAGAACTTGCCAAGTATACTTATGATAAGGACAGAATTGAGGTTATTAATGCTACGGAAGTTATCGCTACTGAAGAACCTCCGGTTATGGCAATCAGACGCAAGAAGGATTCCTCGCTTGTTGTGGCGCTTAACCAGGTTAAAAACGGCAGGGCAGATGCTTTTGTTTCTGCAGGAAGTTCCGGCGCGGTTTTGGTTGGCGGTCAGCTTATAGCAGGTAAGATTAAGGGAATCGAGAGAGCACCTCTTGCACCGCTTATTCCGACAGAGAAAGGCGTATCACTTTTGATTGATTGCGGAGCAAATGTTGATGCCAGAGCCTCACATCTTGTTCAGTTTGCAAGAATGGGTTCCGTGTATATGGAGAGTGTTGTCGGCGTTAAGAATCCTAAGGTTGCGATTGTTAACATCGGAGCTGAAGAAGAGAAGGGTAATGCTCTTGTTAAAGAGACTATGCCTTTACTTAAGAATTGTACCGATATTAATTTTGTCGGAAGCGTGGAAGCAAGAGACATTCCTAAGGGTGATGTAGACGTAATTGTCTGCGAGGCCTTTGTTGGTAATGTAATACTTAAGCTTTACGAAGGTGTCGGTTCGACTTTCATGAAGAAGATTAAGGATTGTATGTATAAGAACCTTAAGTCTAAGATTGGAGGCTTGCTTCTTAAGTCTTCACTTAAGGAGACTCTCAAATCTTTTGATGCAAGCGAGCATGGCGGAGCACCGCTTCTGGGACTTAACGGCCTTGTTGTTAAGGCACACGGTAATTCGACTTCAAAAGAGATTACTAATTCAATTATTCAATGCATTGCGTTTAAGCAACAGCAGATTAATGAAAAAATAAAAGCAAATCTTTTAGATGAAGAGTAGAAAGGAAGATTATAATGGAATTTGAAAAATTGCAGCAGATTATCGCAGAGGTTCTCAATGTAGACGCTGACGAGATTTCTATGGAGACAACTTTTACAGATGATTTGGGAGCAGATTCACTTGATGTTTTCCAGATTATTATGGGAATTGAAGAAGAATTCGATATCGAGATCGCTAACGAGGATGCAGAGAACATCGTTACCGTAGGAGATGCGGTAGAACAAATTAAAAAAGCAATTGGTTAATTTAAGCAGCGAGTAGGTTTCCTACTCGCTGTTTCGTAAAGTTATAAGAATCCGCAACCGGTAATTTACGGCAGCATTTGGAGGAATACAAGTGGAAATTAAAGACTTGATGAACAAAATAGGATATAGTTTTAAAAAGCCTGAATTACTTAAACTGGCATTGACACATAGTTCTTATGCCAACGAGAAAAGGTTGAAGGGTGACTATAATGAACGTATAGAATTTTTAGGAGATGCCGTGTTGGAACTTGTTACGAGTGAGTTCTTGTACAAAAATTATCCGGATATGCCGGAAGGTGAGATGACTAAAACAAGAGCAAGCATAGTGTGCGAACCGACTTTAGCACTTTGCGCGCAGGAATTTTCACTTGGAGAGTATCTTTATCTCGGTCATGGTGAAGATATGTCGGGAGGGCGTATGCGTGCTTCCGTAGTATCGGATGCCATGGAAGCACTTATTGGTGCGATTTATCTTGATGGCGGAATGGAAGAAGCCGAGAAATTTATATATAGATTTGTTTTAACGGATTTGGAAAATAAAAAGCTTTTTACGGACAGCAAAACAATTTTACAGGAAATTGTGCAAAGTAACCATAACAATAAAGAGCTTTCTTATGTTATAATATCAGAGGATGGCCCTGACCATAATAAGACATATACAGTAGCAGCGCTGATTAACGGTGTTGAAGAAGGTAGAGGTTCGGGACGTACTAAGAAAGCTGCGGAGCAGGCGGCTGCTTACAAGGCTATATTAAAGCTTCAAAAGAGAGGTTAATATGTATTTAAAATGTATTGAGGTGCAGGGCTTTAAATCCTTCGCCAATAAATTAAGATTTGAATTTCACAACGGAATAACTGGCATTGTTGGTCCTAACGGAAGTGGTAAGAGTAATGTTGCTGATGCCGTAAGGTGGGTTCTTGGTGAGCAGAGTGCAAAACAGCTTCGTAGTTCCAAGATGGAGGATGTTATCTTTGCGGGTACGGAGAATCGTAAGCCGCAGGGATTTGCTTATGTTGCCATTACGCTTGATAACTCGGATCATTCACTTGCCATTGATTATGATGAGGTGACTGTGGCGCGTCGCGTATATCGTTCGGGTGAGAGCGAGTATCTTATTAACGGCAGTGCATGTAGACTTAAGGATGTCCATGAACTTTTTTATGATACAGGTATCGGTAAAGAGGGTTATTCAATTATCGGACAGGGTCAGATTGATAAAATCTTAAGCGGTAAGCCGGAGGATCGAAGAGAGCTTTTTGATGAGGCGGTAGGTATCGTAAAATTCAAAAGGCGTAAGAATGCTGCCGTTAAGAAGCTTGAGGCAGAGAAACAGAACCTTATAAGAATTGAAGATATTTTGTCAGAACTTGAGAAGCAGGTGGGACCTCTTGAGAAACAGGCGGCTACAGCAAAGGAATATTTGCGCCTTAGGGACGAACTTAAGGTTTACGATATTAATTCATTTCTTGCAGAGACAACCTCGCTTCGTGAACAGCTCAAAGAATTAGAAGATAAGATTTTTATTGCAGATAATGAACTTATTAATGCCAAGCAGGAATATGAAGCAAGCAAGCTCCGCTATGAGAAGGTTGAAGAAGAACTTGCGGCAGTTAATGAGGAGATTGAGCAGATTAAGACTTCAAGCAGTCAGAATGTACTTCTTCGTGAGAAGCTTGAAGGTGAGATTAATCTTTTAAAAGAACAGATTAACAGTGCAACACTTCAGGATGAGAGTTTTAATCAGCGTATTGACGCGATTAAGGTACATATTGACGAGAAAAATACCGAGGCAGCAAAGCATAACGCGGACAGAGATGCTCTTAATGTGAAGCTTACAGAGGCGCAGAAGCGTCAGGCTGAGGCTATGGCAAGATATGAGTCTATAGCTAACGGTATCAGAGAGAAGCTTGCGCAGATTGAAGAGAATAAGAACAGCATTATTGACTTGCTTAATGAGAAATCATCTGTTAAAGAACGTTTGCAGAGATATAGTGTTATGTCCGAGCAGGTTAATATCAAGAAGTCGGAGATAAGCAGAAGACTTATACAGTATAAAAGCGATGAGGCTGTTAAGCAGGAATATATTGATGGTTTTAAGAAGGAATTTGATGCTGTTGAAGCCAAGATAAAGAGTATTGAAGCGGAAGGCGCGGGAATTGCGGAGAATCTTTCGCAACTTCAGAAACAGAATACAGAACTTGAGCAGGAGAGACTTCGTACGCAGCAGTCTTATCATCAGGCAAAGTCACGTCTTGAATCCATGCAGAACATTGCAGAACGTTATGACGGCTACGGCAATTCCATCCGTCAGGTAATGGAGCTTAAAAAATCCAATAAAGGAATTATCGGTGTAGTTGCAGATATTTTTACGACGGAGAAGAAGTTTGAGACTGCGATTGAGACTGCTCTTGGCGGTAATATCCAGAATATCGTTACGGATAATGAGAATACTGCGAAAGGACTTGTTGAGCATCTTAAGAAAAATAAGCTTGGTCGAGCTACATTTTTACCGCTCGACAGTATTACGGTGCGCGGTAATGCAATAGACGCGGCAGTTCTCAAAGAACAGGGTGTACAGGGTGTTGCAAGTAAGCTCATTGCAGTAGATAAGAAGTACGAGAATGTTGCGGAATTTTTACTTGGAAGAGTAGTTGTTGCAGACAGGATAGAGAATGCGCTTGCCCTTGCAAGAAAGTACAAGCATTCTTTGAGAATAGTTACGCTTGACGGTGAACTTCTTAATCCTGGTGGTTCACTTACCGGTGGTTCATATAAGCATAACAGTAATCTTCTCGGAAGAAAGAGAGAAATTGAAGAACTTGAGGCGACAGTCGCTAAACTTACTACAAGGCTTGAGGATACTGAAAGACAGTATGAATCCAACCGTAATAAGTGCGCACAGCTTCAGGAAGAAATCGAGAATCTTAGGAACAGATTGCAGGAACAGCAGATTTTAAGAACTACGGCAAAGCTTAACCTTGATCGTGCATCTGACGAATACAGTGCAATCGAGGAAGAATATAAGAATTTTGTGGGAGAATCATCAGAACTTGACACACAGCTTAAAGATATTAACGAGCAGATTAACTCATTAAATGATAAGCTTGTTGAGTTTGAGGACAGAAACAGGGAACTCGAGATAAGCATTGATGAACTCAATGACGAGACAGAGAAGGAGAGACTTACTGAGGCTGAGCAGGGAAGAGTTACCGAAGCCATCAGAATGGAGTATTCTTCGCTCTCACAGAAGGAAACATTTATTCTTGAAAATATCAAGCGTATTAACCGTGAAATTGAGCAGTATGAGGCTGATATTGCTGAACTTAAAGAACAACAGACACAAGCTGCCGGTGATATCGAGACTAAGAAGAACAATATAGAAGAAATATACAAGACTATTGAGGCGGGAATTAAGAATAATTCAGACCTTGACAATAAGCTGGCTAAGCTTACAGAACGCAGGGAAGAACTCAATGCACAGCAGAAGACCGACCTTAAAAAGAGAGAAGAGACTTTTGAGAAGACAGGTATTCTGGATAAGGAAATGTACAGACTTACAGGGCAGAAGGAAAAGGTCGAGAATTCTCTTGAGGGTGGAATTAATTATATGTGGGAGGAATACGAACTTACATATAATGCTGCACTTGAATTTAAGGATGATACTCTAGGAAGTGTAACCGAGATGAAGAAGAAGGCTTCTTCACTCAAGAGCGATATCAAGGCTCTCGGAAGCGTTAATGTTAATGCTATTGAGGACTTCAAAGAAGTATCTGAACGTTATGAATTCCTTAAAACACAACATGATGACCTTATTACTGCAGAACAGAACCTTCTCAAGATTATCGAAGAACTTGATGACGGCATGAGAAAGCAGTTTGAAGAAGGTTTTAAGGATATTAAGGTTGAGTTTGATAAGGCATTTAAGGAACTTTTCGGAGGTGGTAAAGGTACACTTGAACTTACCGAAGAGGAGGATATTCTTGAAGCCGGAATTAAGATTATAGCACAGCCTCCGGGAAAGAAGCTTCAGAACATGATGCAGTTATCGGGTGGTGAGAAAGCACTTACAGCGATTGCACTTCTTTTTGCAATCCAGAACCTTAAGCCTTCACCGTTCTGTCTTCTTGATGAGATTGAGGCGGCACTTGATGAAAACAATGTTATCCGTTTTGCAAAATACCTTAAGAAGCTTATCAAGAATACACAGTTCATCGTAATTACACACAGAAGAGGTACGATGGCTGAAGCAGACAGGCTTTATGGTATCACAATGCAGGAAAAAGGTGTATCAACGCTTGTTTCGGTTAACCTTATTGAAGACCAGTTGGAAAAACAGTCCAAGAAGGAGAGTTAATTATGGGAGAAAATAAAAAAGGTTTTTTTGGAAAACTTGTTGCAGGGCTTTCTAAGACAAGAGCCAATATTGTATCGGGTATTGATTCGATTTTCAGCGGATTTTCCAATATTGATGAGGATTTTTATGAAGAACTCGAAGAGACACTCATAATGGGTGACCTCGGTATTAATACAACCATGGCGATTATGGAGAGCCTCAGAGAGAAAGTTAAAGAGCAGAAAATCAAAGAGCCCCAGGAGTGTAAGGCACTTCTTATCGATACGATAAGAGAGCAAATGAGCCTCGAAGAAACTGCATATGAGTTTGAGAATAAGACTTCAGTAGTTCTTGTAATCGGCGTTAACGGTGTAGGTAAGACTACTTCTGTAGGCAAGCTTGCGGGACAGTTTAAGGATATGGGCAAGAAGGTGATTCTTGCAGCTGCCGACACTTTCCGTGCAGCTGCGATAGAACAGCTTACAGAGTGGGCAAACCGTTCTGGTGTTGACATTATTTCACAACAGGAAGGCTCGGATCCCGCAGCGGTAATTTATGATGCCGTGCAGGCAGCAAAAGCAAGACGCGCAGATATTTTGCTTTGTGATACGGCAGGACGTCTCCATAACAAGAATAACCTTATGGAAGAACTTAAAAAGATCGACAGAATCATTACAAGAGAATTCCCTGATGCATATAGAGAGACACTTTTGGTGCTTGACGGTACAACAGGCCAGAATGCACTTGAACAGCTCAAACAGTTTAAAAATGTTGCTGATATTTCCGGTATTATTCTTACAAAGCTTGATGGAACTGCTAAGGGTGGTATTGCCGTAGCAATTCAGGCAGAATACGGAATTCCGGTTAAGTATATCGGTGTCGGTGAACAGATAGATGATTTGCAGAAGTTTGATGCGGATGAGTTTGTAAATGCGCTTTTTGATGTGAAATAACTTGATAGAAGTGTATGTTTATATTATAATATTTTTTAGTGTTCATGTGTCAATCTATGGTACACATGATGAATAAATCAGTTAACGAAAGGTGGACAGTAATATGAGTAAATATTATTTGGCAGTGGATATCGGTGCGTCAAGCGGACGTCATATTTTGGGCCATGTTGAAAACGGCAAGATCGTTTTGGAAGAGGTGTATCGTTTTGAAAACAGACTTGTACAGAAGAATGGTCATCTGTGCTGGGAGTTTGACAGACTTTTTAAAGAGATAGTTAACGGTATTAAAGAGTGTAAGAATATCGGCAAGATTCCTGTGAGTATGGGTATAGACACATGGGGAGT
Source organism: Lachnospiraceae bacterium (assembly GCA_045593945.1). Classification (GTDB taxonomy): domain Bacteria; phylum Bacillota; class Clostridia; order Lachnospirales; family Lachnospiraceae; genus SIG300. The sequence goes on from JAZNXQ010000223.1 coordinate 10,896, forward strand.
TGACTTTGTTCTTTTGGATGAGAATGACAATGTGCTCGGTGATACTGTTGCATACAGAGACAGCCGTACAGAGGGTGTTGATGAAGAGTTGTATAAGGTTATTTCAGAGGATGACCTTTATGCAAGAACAGGTATCCAGAAACAGATGTTTAATACTGTTTATCAGCTATATGCAATTAAGCTTTCAAATCCTGAATACATAGAAAAAGCAAAAGCATTCCTTATGGTTCCCGAATATTTCAACTACCTCCTTACAGGTGTTAAGATGAACGAGTATACCAATGCTACAACTGGTCAGCTTGTTAATGCAGCGTCTAAGGAGTGGGATTACGAGTTGATTGAGATGCTCGGATTTAATAAGGAGATGTTTGGTAAACTTAATCTTCCCAAGACTTCCGTAGGTTTCCTTAAGGACAGCATCAAAGAAGAAGTAGGTTTTGATCTCGAAGTTGTGCTCCCCGCTACACATGACACCGGTTCGGCTGTTATGGCTGTTCCGGCTAATGACGATGACTTCTTGTATTTGAGTTCAGGTACATGGTCACTCATGGGTATAGAGCGTAAAGAGGCAGATACGTCACCCAGAAGTAAAGCTGCAAACTTTACTAACGAGGGCGGATATGAGTATCGTTTCCGTTATCTTAAGAACATTATGGGCCTTTGGATGCTTCAGAGTGTAAGAAGAGAACTTAACAGTGAAGGTGATAAGAAATACGGATTTCCTGAACTTATTGCCATGGCAAAGGAAGGCGATGCATTCCCTTCAATGCTTGATGTTAATGATGCAAGTTTCCTTGCTCCGGATAATATGCAGAATGCAATTGATGCTTACTGCGCGAGAACAGGTCAGGCGGTTCCAAAGAATTTAAGTGAGAGACTTGCTTGTATTTATCACAGCCTTGCACAGTCTTATGCAGATACAATTAAGGGAATAGAGGACATTACAGGCAGAACCTTCAAGAGACTTCATATCGTAGGCGGCGGATGCCAGGATATGCATCTTAATGAAATGACTAAGAAGTACACAGGTAAAGAAGTATATGCAGGTCCGATAGAAGGTACGGCACTTGGTAATCTTATGGCACAGATGATTAAGGCAGGCGATTTTGCAAGTCTTGAAGCAGCAAGAGAAGCTGTGGCAGTTTCTTTTGACATTAAGAAAATATAATTAATTCATAAAACCACTTTTCAACTATTTTGCTTGTAGAAGTGGTTTTTTGATTGTATAAAGGATTATTGTGAAACTTGTATCTAATTGAGCTTTTTTTGCTATAAAAATTCGACAAAAAAATTCTTGCCCTGTGTCGAATAAAAGTGTATAATGTTGCAGTGCGAAGATTTTGAAAGGATTGACTTGAGTTATGAGAGAGAATTTTGAAGAATTGCTAAAGCAGTTAGTTGAGTTTGGTAAGAGCAAGAAAGGAGTTCTTGAGTTAAACGAAATTAATGATTTTTTGAAAGATGAGAGTCTCACAGTTGAACAGTTGGAAATGATATATCAATATCTTGAAGAACACAAAATTGATGTTCTCCGTGTGATGAATGATGATTTTGTTGATGATGATATTCTGCTTGATGATGACGACAGCAGATTTGATGCTTCAGCGGAAGAAGAGATTGATATTGAGTCTATAGATTTGCTTGAAGGTGTCGGAACGGAAGACCCGGTAAGAATGTATCTTAAGGAAATAGGTATGGTGCCGCTTCTTACACCTGAAGAAGAGATGGAGCTTGCTAAGAGAAAAGCAGAAGGTGACCAATATGCAAAAGATCGTCTTATTGAGTCTAACCTCCGTCTTGTTGTAAGTATTGCCAAGAGATATACCGGACGCGGAATGAGTTTTCTTGACCTTGTGCAGGAGGGTAATCTCGGACTTATAAAAGGTGTAGAGAAGTTTGATTATGAAAAGGGATATAAGCTCAGTACATATGCGACATGGTGGATCAGACAGTCTGTAACCAGAGCACTTGCTGATCAGGCGAGAACAATCCGTGTCCCTGTGCATATGGTTGAGACTATTAATAAATTGTCTAAGATGCAGAGAAAACTTACATTGGAACTTGGTTATGAGCCGTCAATGGCTGAGCTTGCAGAGGCTCTTAATATGACTGAGGACAAGGTTATTGAGATTATGCAAATTGCTAGAGAGCCTGCATCACTTGAGACACCTATCGGTGAAGAGGACGATTCAAATCTCGGAGATTTTGTTGCGGATAATAATGCGATAACTCCTGAGGGTAATATTGAATCGGTAATGCTTCGTGAGCATATTGATCTTTTGCTCGATGATTTGAAAGAAAGAGAGAAACAGGTTATTCTTTTGCGTTTTGGTCTTCTTGATGGTCATCCCCGTACACTTGAGGATGTCGGAAGAGAATTTAAAGTTACGCGTGAGAGAATCAGACAGATTGAAGCTAAAGCGCTTCGTAAGCTTCGTAACCCTGTAAGAAGTAAGAAGATAAAGGATTTTCTTCAGTAGTTTTCACCGTTTTTTCACATTTTCATCAAAATACTGCCACATTCGTGATTTATTATAATAATATAAAATTACGGAAAGGGTTATTTGTATGAGTAAAAATCGTAAGAATATTTTTAAGACAGTTGTGTTTTCATTACTTGGTGCAGTTGTGCTCGGTGGTGGAATCGCAACAGTTAATTTTGGAATAAACTATATAAATTCAAATAAAAAACAGACGGAAGAGTCGGCCGGGATTGGACGATTTTATAAGGAAGTTGAGACAACGACCGAGTCTGATGATTTTATAAATGTATCAACAGACATTCCGATAACACAGTCAGAACTTCTTGTTAAGATGTTAGATGTATCAGACGTTGTTGAGAATGCCGTCAAATTTGTTGTTGCGGTTAACTGTATTCAGTATATTGAATACAACAACGGATATTTTGGGTATTATTTCGGACAACCCGGAACAAAAACCAGTGAAAGCTGTGGAACAGGTATTATTATAAGTCGTCAGGAAGACAGGCTCCTTATTCTTACCAATAATCACGTTGTTGAGGATGCAGATGTTTTGTCAGTAGTTTTTGTAGATGGTAAAGAAGTTAAAGCGGAAGTTCTCGGAACAGCACCGGATTCAGATATTGCACTTGTTTCCGTGCCGCTTGAGAACATTGAAGAGGAGACTTTACAGGCTATAGCTATTGCTGTTATGGGTGATTCTGATACTGTACAAGTAGGTAATGCTGCGATTGCCATTGGTAATGCACTTGGTTACGGGCAGTCGGTTACAACAGGCGTTATCAGTGCTGTTGACCGTGAGGTTGAGATGGTTGATATGACACTTGAGCTTATCCAGACAGATGCAGCCATTAATGCAGGTAACAGCGGCGGCCCCCTTATTAATTCTGCAGGTGAGGTTATAGGTATTAATTCGTTAAAATATTCAAGTACAGGTGTAGAAGGAATGTGCTATGCCATTCCGATTAATACAGCTAAGCCTATTATAGAAGATATTCTTAACAACCCTGCAGGAACTGAGGAGATTGAAGAAAAACCTTATCTCGGAATTTATGGTTTTGATATTACTTTCCAGTATCAGTTTATGTATGGAATGCCTGCAGGTATTTACATTAGCAGCGTAGAAGAAGATTCACCCGCCGAAGCGGCCGGCCTCGAACAGGGAGATATTATCACTTCTTTTAACGGTACTGCAGTAGCGTCTATGGAAGAACTTACAAAACTTATTGCAGACTGCAAGCCGGGTGATAACGTGGAACTTGGTGTAAAAGTGGTTAAACGTAACACCTACCATGATACAACGATTACCGTAACCCTTGGCAATTCCAAAGACTATGCCGAAGAAAAGCAAAACTAATAATTAATGATTTTTCTAACTATAATCCGGATATGAAGCGAAATACTTCTTATCCGGATTTTTTTATGTTGATATTATATAAATGATAATTTTATCTCTATAATAAAAACACAAAAAAATCCGCTCAAAATATAAA
>JAZNXQ010000224.1:0-2245 GCA_045593945.1 Lachnospiraceae bacterium
ATATTACAACGAAAAGGGTGAAGAAATCACTCTTAACCAGGGAAAAACATGGGTTAGCATGATTTTTAACACCAGAATGGGAAGCGTTGTAATCGATTAGGAGGTATATTATTGGGAGAACAACATTCAACACAGCTTTTAATTACGGCAAAAGAAACAATGAAATACGCATATGCACCGTATTCGAATTTTTCGGTCGGAGCAGCAGTACTTACTTCTGACGGAAGAATTTATTCGGGATGTAATATTGAGAATGCTTCTTACGGCGCCACTAATTGTGCGGAAAGAACAGCAATATTTAAGGCTGTTTCAGAAGGTTGTTCCTCGATATCCAAGATAGCAGTAGTATGTTCTTCAGGACATTATGCATATCCTTGCGGTATTTGCAGACAGGTAATGGCCGAGTTTGCGACAGAAGATATGCAGATTATTCTTGAGGATGTTGACAGGGGTATTTTAGAATTGTCTCTCGGGGAGATTTTACCGGAAGCATTTACCGGAAAGGATATAGCGGCTGATGACAAGCAGGAAGAATAACAGCTTTATTTTACAGGGTTCCATTCTTGCCATAACTTCAATTGTGGTCAGGATAATCGGACTGATATACAGAATTCCTTTACAGAATATAATCGGAGATGAAGGCATGGGATATTATTCTTATGCCTATGAGCCGTATTCTGTTATGCTTATGTTGTCGTATCACGGTATTCCTGCTGCAGTATCTAAACTCGTGTCTGTCAACAAAAGTCTCGGCAGATTTAGGAATGTAGAGCGAATTTTTAAAATTGCACTTGCGATAGCTTTATCCATCGGATGCATAACCGGTTCTATTATGTTTTTCGGTTCGACATATATTGCGTCTGAGATTATAGGTGTTCCCATGTGCAGATGGGCAATGCTTGCACTTGGACCAACACTTGTTGTTCTGTCGGTAATGGGTGTTATAAGAGGCTTTTTCCAAGGTGTCGGAACAATGATTCCTACATCTTTTTCGCAGGTTATAGAGCAGATTGTCAATGCAATTGTAAGTATTGTTTCGGCACTTTATCTTTTCCAGTACGGAGCAATGTATGATTCTGTAATCGGAACAGAGTCGTATGCAGAAGGTTATGGTGCGGCAGGAGGAACAATAGGAACATTTCTTGGCGCATTTGCGGCACTGTTATTTTTGATATTTGTATTTAAGGCATACGGCAAATACTTAAAAAAGATGGTTCGAAAGGACAGAGATGCAGCGGACTCATACGGAACGGTTGCCAAGATTATTACATTTACGGCTGTCCCGCTTATTCTTAACAGCCTTTTGTTTAACAGTAACACAACTCTTGAAAGTATTGTATTTAATAAGCTTATGCTTTCAAAGGCAGGAAATACAATGGACAGTATTTCTGCATTATGGGGTGTTTTTACCGGTAAGTTCAAGGTGCTTGTTACGGTTCCGATATCGGTGTCGACAGCACTTGCTGTGTCAATAATCCCTAATTTTGCGGGTGATATGGCACTTGGCAATAAAAAGGCCCTTGCAGGTAAGCTTCAAAGGGCAATACGTTTTGGAATGATTGTTGCGATTCCGTCGGCGGTGGGGCTTAGCGTTCTTGCAGAACCGATAATATCGATGCTTTTTTCACCATACGGGGCAGTTGATGTTAATCTTTTGAGATACGGAACGATTGCAGTTGTATTATATTCAATATCAACAATTACCAATGCTGCATTGCAGGGAATAGGTAAGGAGAGTTTTACCGTTACCAGTGCGGCGATTTCGCTTGTTATACATTTGGCAGTGCTTGCGCTTATGGTTGGCGTGTTTGATATGGGCATTTACGGTGTGCTCATCGCATATATTTGTTTTGCACTTGTTGTATGTATAATCAATAATTTTGCGGTATCTAGAATATTGGCATATAGGCAGGAATATTTAAAAACTTTTGTTATTCCGTTTGTTTCGGCGATTGTTATGGGGTTTGCCGTGTTCGGAATATATAAAGGCTTTATGGCTCTTGCTCTTGGCAAGATTATTTCGTGCGGTCTTTCAATACTTCTCGGTGCGATTGTGTATCTTGTTGTACTTTTAGTGCTTAAAGGAGTTGATGAGGATGAACTTGAATCGATACCGAAGGGCAGAATACTTGTCAAAATTCTAAAAAAGATACATTTGTTATAAAATGTTGTATATATAATCAAAAACAGGACGATACTTTTTTTGGAGGAATATATCATGAAGAAAAAAGGTCGTCTTATTTTT
>JAZNXQ010000225.1:0-1763 GCA_045593945.1 Lachnospiraceae bacterium
CACAATATCTTGTGTTTTAGTACCTACTTCCTACATAGATGTTGTTGACATAATCCTTATCAAAACATGCCGTTTTTGCCCAAAAACCGCTTAAAATCAAGCTTTTTGGCAGGTTTACAGTTCTTTTACATCCTCTTTTTAACACTATTTGCAAAGCATTTATAGTACCATACAAACACTAGATATTGTGGTGCAACCACAAAATATAGTACTTGTATTTTTCATATCCGGAGAATATACAGTTTTTCGGATTGTAAAAAAGAAAGCCTGCTGATATAATAAAAGAAGATATTTTTTCGAAAGGATAACCATATGCATTTCTTATCTAAAAAATCGGCAATACTTATAACAGTTCTTGTTCTTGCGGCCACAGGTTGCGGAGACAGCGGCAAAGGCAGCTCTGACAATTCACAAGGCCTTTCATATTATGAAAAAGGACAGTATCACTCGGCGGTAACATCTTTCGAGGCGGCAATTGCAGCCAACAAGAAGAATCCCGACTATTATGTAAACTTAGGTATGACCTATATAGAACTCGAAAACTATGAAGAGGCTCTTACAGAGTTTGATTTGGCACTTAAACTTAATCCAAAACACCGTCTGGCAAAAAGAGGTGTGGGCATAACAAAACTTGCACTCGGAGAATATGAAGAAGCAATTGTCGCTTTTCAGGAAGTACTGCTCCAAGCCAACGGTACCATCGGCACCCTCGAACTCGACCTCCTCGATTACCGCGGAATAGCTGAGACAAAGCTCGGAAAATATGACGCTGCTGTCGAGACATACACCACACTTATAGACGTTAATTACAATACCAAGGAGCATTACTACCAGCGTGGACACTGCTATCTGCTCAAAGGAGATTATGAAGCAGCAATCAAGGACTTCGAAATTGCCCTTAATGATTCTTCTTTTGACAGCTCCATTTATTTAAACATTTATCACGCACTTGCTTCGGCAGACTACACAGAAGAAGCCGTGAATTTCCTCGGCAAAGCACTTACATCACCTGCCGCCAAAAACAGCGATGATTTTTCACTTGCGCTTATTTATTATTATCTCGGTGACTATACCAATGCTACTTTAAAGTTTAATTCGGCATCGGCCAAAAACCATGAAGCATTACTGTATTTAAGTAAAATTTATCTTTCACAGCATGAAAATATCAAAGCCAAAAATGTGCTTTCAGAGTACCTTACATACGACAATTCCAACGGAGAGGTGCACAACCAACTCGGACTTATAAGCATTTCCGAGGAGGATTATGCTTCTGCTCTCAACCATTTTAAAAATGGTATTCTTACAAAAGGAACAACTATAATAAAAGATCTTAAATGGAACGAAATCGTATGTCTCGAGCACTTAGGAGATTTTGCAACGGCACGCATCAAAATTGAAGAATTTCTTCAGGCATGGCCCGATGACGCAATGGCTCTTGCAGAGTATGAATTTTTGAAAACACGCTGATTTATCGGCAGAACGGAGTAACCAATGAGTGAACTTTACGAAGTGGACAAGCCCATAGAAAAGGTTATCCTTGTCGGCGTTGCCACTGATAACAATGACGATGTTTTTGCTTTACTTAAAGAACTTGAAGAGCTTGCAGAGACAGCCGGTGCAGAAACAGTTGGAACGCTGATTCAGAACAGAGAGCGAATCCATCCCGGCACTTATCTTGGCAAAGGAAAGCTTGAAGAACTCAGAGAAATGATTACCGAGCTTGGTGCAACAGGTATCATCTGCGATGATGAGCTTTCGCCTGC
>JAZNXQ010000226.1:0-1789 GCA_045593945.1 Lachnospiraceae bacterium
TGAGAAGCAAAAGGAGTTTAACAAATTTCTCGCGGAGTATGTCGGATTTGATTTTTCTAAAGGTGTAATAGCTGAAAGTGAGCATCCGTTTACGACGAATTGGCACAATCATGATGTGCGTATTACCACACACTATTACAAAAATATGCCGGAAAGTGCGATTTTCTCGACAATTCATGAAGCGGGACATGCACTTTATGAGATGAATGTTGCTGACAAGTATACAATGACTATGCTTGCGGGTGGTACATCTATGGGAGTTCATGAGTCGCAGTCACGTTTTATGGAGAATTTTATCGGAAGAAGCGAGGCTTTTTGGAAGCCGATTTATTCCAAACTTCAGGAGACTTTCCCGGAGAATCTTGAAGATGTGGAGCTTTCGGATTTTATGAAAGCGGTAAACAGAGTGGAACATGGATTCATACGTACTGAGGCAGACGAGCTTACTTATAGCATTCACGTAATAATCCGCTATGAAATAGAAAAGATGTTCATGGAAGGTGACGTAAATATCGATGAGTTACCGCAGATTTGGAATGACAAATATGAAGAATATCTCGGAATAAAACCCGAGAATGTGTCAGAAGGTATTTTGCAGGATATTCATTGGTCACAGGGAAGCATCGGATATTTTCCTTCATATGCGCTCGGAAGTGCGTTTGCGGCACAGTTTTTCCACAAGATGCAGGAAGAAATTGATGTGGAAGAAGCTTTGCTTGACGGCGATGTGGCAAAGATTACAACCTGGCTTAAAGAAAATATTCACCAGTACGGTTCCTCCAAGAACGCCAAGGAGCTTCTTAAGGATGTGACGGGTGAAGAGCTTAATACAAAGTATTATATTGATTACCTTACGGAGAAATACAGTAAGTTGTATGAGTTATAGAATAGCCGTATTAGTGAATAATTAAAAGAATTTTGTGACATACGGAGAATATGTTGAAATGAATAAGATAAATTACCAAAATATATTGGATAAAACAATAGAAAGTCTTGACGGACCAAAGAAACTTTTGCTTCATAGCTGCTGCGCACCATGCAGCAGTTATGTGCTTGAGTATTTGTCGCAGTATTTTGAAATAACGGTGTTGTACTACAATCCGAATATTACATACGAGGAAGAATACGAGTATAGAAAATCTGAACAGAAGCGCCTTATCGGTGCAATGCAACCGAAATATCCGATTAAATTCATGGATTGTGATTATGATCCGGAGAACTTTTTTACGGCGGTAAAGGGCTTTGAAAAAGAGCCTGAGGGTGGCGCAAGATGTAAAATATGTTTTGATATGCGGCTTCGTAGGACTGCGGAGCTTGCGGCGCAGAACGATTTTGATTATTTCACAACAACACTTACCATCAGTCCGCTTAAGAATGCAGAATTGCTTAATGAAATAGGAGATAAGCTTGCGGTCGAGTATGGTATTAAGTATCTTAATTCTGATTTCAAGAAACGTAACGGTTATAAGCGTTCGATAGAATTGTCGAAGGAATATGATTTGTACAGACAGGATTATTGCGGTTGTGTATACTCGAAGGTGGAGAGAGAAAGTGCAAGCCGTCCTGAGTAAAAGACAAGCTGAAAAAATTACGCAAAAAAGTAAAAATTCGCACGATATTTTTAGATACCTATGATAGAATAACTTTTGTCGTTACGAAGTAACGGTATGCCGGCGTGTCGGAATGGCAGACGAGGCAGACTCAAAATCTGTTGTGGGCAACCCCGTACGGGTTCAAGTCCCCTTGCCGGCAGTATAAAACCATCAAGTTTACGAAGTTTCGTAGGTTT
>JAZNXQ010000227.1:0-3712 GCA_045593945.1 Lachnospiraceae bacterium
TCTTCCTAAGACCGCTTGGCCTCCGACTTTCTCCAAAAGCTGTAGTTAAAGCCGCTCCTATAATCCTTTGTGGTGAAGATGATATTGCCGCAGAACACGGTTCTACAGTAGGAAAACTTTCTCCAGAAATGATGTTTTATATAAAATATAGAGATGTGTGCAAGAAATTTGCAAGTTTTGGGAAAGAAAAATTCATTTTACATATTTTGGAGGATACAATGCAATTATACGAGTCGATGACTAAAGTGCAGTTAATTGAAGAAAGAAATCATTTGCTTGAGCAGGAGAAGGCAGCAAAACTTAAGAATCTGTCATTAGATATGTCAAGAGGTAAACCTGAGACGGCACAGCTTGATATTGCCATGGATATGCTTGGCGTTATTAATGCCGATACCAATATGAAGGCTGACGGTGGAATGGATTGCAGAAATTACGGTATTATGGATGGAATCAGTGCTGCCAAGAAGCTTATGGGGGATATGCTTGGTGCCGAGCCTGAGAATGTAATTGTTTACGGTAACTCCAGTCTTAATATAATGTATGATACAATTTCAAGATCTTATACACATGGCGTGCTTGGAAGTACACCTTGGTGTAAGCTTGATAAAGTTAAATTTTTGTGTCCTGCTCCGGGTTATGACAGACATTTTGCCATTACCGAATATTTCGGTATTGAAATGATTGCTATTCCTATGAATGCAGATGGTCCGGATATGGATATTGTAGAGAATTACGTTAATAATGATGAGTCGGTTAAAGGTATCTGGTGTGTGCCGATGTATTCAAATCCTACAGGTATTACTTTTTCTGATGAAGTTGTAAAAAGATTTGCAAGGCTTAACCCTGCGGCAAAGGATTTTAGAATCTTCTGGGATAATGCATATTGCATTCATCATTTATATGAAAAGAAAGATACGCTTTTAAATCTTGCAAAAGAGTGTGAGAAGTCGGGCAATGAAGATATTTATTATATTTTCGGTTCTACTTCAAAGGTAAGCTTCGCAGGAAGCGGTGTGGCTGCTATGGCTGCTTCACCTGCCAATATTGCAGCAATTAAGAAGCAGATGACAGTTCAGATAATCAGTCACGACAAGGTTAATCAGCTAAGACACGTGCTTTATTTTAAAGATATTGATGGAATGAACAGGCATATGGAGAAGCATGCTGCTATTATGCGTCCTAAGTTTGATAAAGTGCTTGAGATTCTTGATAAAGAACTTGGCGGACTTGGAATTGCAACATGGTCAAGACCGCTTGGTGGTTACTTTATTTCTTTTGATGCAATGGAAGGCTGTGCAAAAGCTATTGTTGCAAAATGCAAAGAACTTGGTGTTGTTCTTACAGGAGCGGGTGCAACATATCCTTATGGTAATGACCCTAAGGACAGCAATATCCGTATTGCGCCTTCATTCCCTACAATGAATGACCTTGAGCAGGCTGCGGAAGTTTTTGTTCTTGCTGTTAAGCTTGTAAGTGTTGATAAGTTAATCGCGAATAAATAAAAAATAGAGGCTGTTGTGCTATTACTATAATGTAACGGTACAACAGCTTTTTTGACAATATTGTGTTAAAAAGATTAATAAGTTCTTAGAAAATAGCAGATGTACATTGTACAATTTTGTGATAATATGTATAATATACATAATTAATAAAAAGGAATTTTATGAGGCAGAATACGGAGGCATAAAGTATGAATAAGATAGGTTTTATCGGAATGGGAAATATGGGAAAAGCTCTTCTTAACGGAGCTCTTAAAAGTAATAGTGCAGACAAATTTATTTTTTCAGATAAATATGTTACGGACGAAGTGGCTCAGACTATAGGTGTAACGAAAGCGGATGATAATATTTCATGTGTAAAGGCTGCTAAGTACATTTTTCTTGCTGTAAAGCCGCAATTTTTTAAAGAAGTGGCAGAAGAGATTAAAGATTATATATCTAAGGACAAGGTTATTGTTTCTATTATGGCGGGCTTGACAATAGATACAATCAACAAATCTCTTGGCGGTAATGCGAGGGTGATAAGAGTTATGCCAAATACTCCTGCGCTTGTTGAGGCCGGAATGAGCGGAGTATGCCTTGATGCATCTGAATATACAGAAGAAGAAAAAAGTGTCGTGTTTGGAATTCTTGAAGCATGCGGAAGAGTAAAGATTGTTACGGAGGCCATGATGAGTGCTGTTACATGTGCAAGCGGAAGCTCTCCGGCATATGTATATATGTTTATAGAGGCTCTTGCTGACAGTGTTGTAAAATACGGTATTCCCAGGGATATGGCATATGAGATGGCAGCACAGACAGTACTCGGTGCAGCAAAGATGGTGCTTGAGACGGGAGAGAATCCGTCAGTGCTTAAAGATAGGGTTTGCTCACCGGGGGGAACAACAATAGCTGCGGTTGCGGCACTTGAAGAGTATGGTTTTAGAAATGCAATTTTTAAAGCTACCGATAAATGCTATGCAAGAGCAGAGGAGCTTAAGTAAACATAGATAAGGAAAACTATATCATAGAAATGAGGCTAAAAATGAAACCGCAGAAAAGAATTGACAGGAAGCTTGTTTTTACAGGCAGGATATTAAATTTTTATGAGGATGAGATTGAAACTCAGGACGGGAAGGTAGTTTATTATGATTTTCTCGGGCATAAGGGGGCGGCGGCGGTTGTTGCTGTTACTGACGAGGGTAAGCTTCTTATGGTCAGACAGTATCGTAATGCACTTGACAGATTTACCGTAGAGCTTCCGGCAGGCGCCAAGGATACGGCGGAGGAAGAAGGGATTGTCTGTGCGGCAAGGGAACTTGAAGAGGAGACAGGATTTTTCTCTGATAATCTTGAACATTTGCTGACGCTTAACACAACAGTTGCATTTTGTAATGAAAAGATTGAAGTTTTTGTTGCAAAAGATTTAAAACCTTCAAAGCAAAATCTTGATGAAGATGAGTTTGTGGAAGTAGAGGAGTATACGGTGGAAGAACTGCTATCCATGGTATACAGCGGAGAGATTACTGACTCCAAGACTATTGCAGGAATATTTGCATACAGAGACAGGTATTTGAACAAATAAGGTATAAAATTATCCGGGGAGCATATATTGTCATATCAGAAGGAATGAGAGGCATTATATGAGAGGACGGGCAGTTAGATTTGCAATAACAGACACACAGATATACCTGACAGCATTTGTGCTTGGTATTCTTTTGGGTGTTATGTTTTTTCGTATTAAGAATGATTCAATATATCCTGCGATGTGTCTTTATCAGGAATTGAGGTTGGATAAGGTCAAACGCGGAAGTGCAGAATCTGCCGGTTTGCTTCGATATGTTGCATTTGAGAGAATTAAAGAATTTGTTTTTTTATTCCTGACGCAGATTACTGTTTTAAGACGCATTACGGCATGCCTGTTTTGCTCTGTTTGTGGTTTCTCGTGCGCTGTATTGGAAGCTTTTTATGTACAGCAGTATGGGATATACGGACTTGTGATTTTCCTGGCAACGCTTATGCCGCATTACATTTTTTATGCCATGGCGTGGTACAGGTTGTGTATCCCGGGATTGTTATCGGCACAACATAAGAAAGAAGATGTTGTTGATATTGTGAAGACAACCGCTGTATCAATAGTATGTTTGATTGTAGGGATTATCTGCGAAAGCATATTTAATATCAGAATTATAAAAATTTTTTTGAAAAATATTTCACAAGATGTTGTATAGTAC
>JAZNXQ010000228.1:0-4641 GCA_045593945.1 Lachnospiraceae bacterium
TACAGAGATTTGTATCTTAGGAAAGGGATATAAGATGAGAAAGTTTAATAAAACAGTTTTGTTTATATGTATGTTTTTAATGATTGCAACATTATGTGCATGTAATAAGCAGGATAATGGTGATAATACTGATAACGGCGAGATTATGGAAAGTACGGACGGAATGGGAAGCAGTTTGCAGGATGATCCTGATATTGAGATAATTCCCACCGGTACGTTTGAGGAGGAACCGGATGAGACTACGCCGGAGGAAACGACTCCCGCGCCTTCATCAGACGAAACTTTTAACTATCGTGTTGAAGAATCAGGTGTAGTTATTGTAGGCCTTGCTGAGGGAGTAAGCGTGGAGGAGATAATTTTTCCTGCGACGATAGAAGACAAGGCTGTTATAAAGATTGCTGACGAAGCATTCAGACATAATCCTGTACTCAAAAGTATTATTTTACCGGAAGGACTGCTTGAAATAGGTGCAAGAGCTTTTGACGACTGTGGTGCTCTTATGATGGTAGAGATGCCGGTGACTCTTGAAGTTATAGGTAACGGTGCATTTTCAAAATGTACGGCACTTGAGGAGATTACGCTTGCGGATGGAGTTGTTTCTCTCGGTAATTCGGCTTTTGCGGATTGCAGTGCATTGAAGACGTTGTATTTAAATGACGGTCTTACAGATATTGGTGCATATGCTTTTGCAAGATGTGTTGCTCTTGAGGCTGTCCGGCTTCCTGATACGGTAAGTACACTCGGAAGCTGTGCCTTTTATCATTGTGAGGCACTTAAAGAAGTGGAAGTTTCGAAGAAGATAACAACGCTTGAATTCGGAACTTTTATGTATTGTAAGATTTTACAGAAAATAAGCTTACCCGACAGTGTGGAAACAATAGGTCACAAGGTTTTTGCCGAGTGCATTAATCTTAAAGAAGTTTACATAACTGATGCGGTAGAGTTTATGGAAAAAGATGTATTTGAGGCATGCACGCTGGTTACGGTGATGACACCCGAGGAGGCATATGCATCAACCTGGGCGAGAGAGCACCATATAAAGCAGAGAAATTATTATTAAAAGCATGTATTTGAACGTCTTGTAATATTTTGACGGTTATGATATAGTAAATTACACAAAATTGTAAAGGAAGGCAAAAAAATGACTTTATTGGAAAAATGGAGAGAGATGGCTTACAGCCAGGAACAGAATGAGAGAGACAGTGCTAGATTTTGGAATAATTACTTTATTATTGAGCAGGGAATCTATGAGAAGATTCTTGCCAATCCTGACGAGGTTGTAGAAGGAACTGTTGCGGAACTCGCAGAGAAGTTCGGATGTGAGCTTGATATAATGGTTGGTTTCCTTGACGGTATTAATGACAGCCTTGTTAAGCCCAACCCCATCGAGAAGATGACAGAGAAGACAAAAGTTAACTTGGGCTTTGACAAAGAGAAACTTTACTATAACATGGTTGCTGCTAAGGCAGAGTGGCTTTACAATTTACCACAGTGGGACGAGCTTCTTACTGCAGATAGAAGAAAGGAACTTTACAAGGAGCAGAAATCTTCAGGTACTGTAGTTAAAGCTGACAAGGTATATCCCAATGATCCGTGTCCGTGCGGCTCAGGCAAGAAGTACAAAAAGTGCTGCGGTAAGAACTAATATTTGACTTTTAAAGGTCGCTGTGCTATGCTTTGAAAGGTTGCAGTGTGACTGCAAACCCACATTTTTTGGAGGTATTGCAATGAGCAAAGGTACAGTTAAGTGGTTTAATAACCAAAAAGGTTATGGATTTATTTCCGACGCAGAAGGTAAGGACATTTTCGTTCATTATTCAGGTTTGAATATGGAAGGATATAAGTCTCTTGAAGAAGGCCAGGAAGTAGAATTCGAAGTTATCAACGGAGAAAAGGGCCCTCAGGCAACTAACGTAACCAAATTAGCATAATTATAGAGCTGTTGCAGTTTGCAACAGCTCTTTTTGCGTTTAGATTCGTGCTTTGGCAAGTGCTTCCTGCTCGCGGCTGTATCCGATGAGGATACCCGGATTGTAGTTATACAGATACTCGAGAACATTATCTGCATTAATCTTGAAATTGTGCGGTGATATAAGGGACACATTGCGTTTGCCGTATACACATAAAGTGTATGTGATTTTGCGGTTTTTATATTTTAACGGATGATAGGAACTGAATTTGTAAGCCCAAATAATGTATTCAAGCGGTATGATTTGAAAATCGTCCGTTGAACAAATCATAAGATAATTGGTGGTAATAATAAACCGGCCGTCGTTAAGACGGATGGCATTTTTAAGTTCAGCGTTGGCCTGCTGTATGTGTACGCGGATTTTTCCGTAGCGTCGGAGTCGCAATACCGGTCTGTATACATAAGGGCAACATATACATAGCAAAGAATAAAGCAGGGACACTGCTGAGATTGCAGTTAGTGCAAGGAATATTACAGCAATAACGCAGGCCTTGGTAAACGGATAGTCAGGCTCACTGATTAAATACTTGGATGTGCGGTTGCTCATACCGGCATGTGTCCAGGAAAGGTCATGAGATATATCGGTTATTATATCGTTTAAAACTCTTGGATTAACGACGGCTTTGGCCTTGATTGTAATGTTGTTTACGGTAGATAAATCAGGACCATTTTCCTTGGCATAAGCATCCAGATGCTTTGCGGATATAAGGAAAAAATAGCAGTAATTATTCTCAAACGAATAGTAATATCTGCCGACCCTTTTGCCGTTTCGGATACAGTCAAGTCCCGAATCGTACAGTCTGTCAACAGTTAAATCCACGTAATGGCAATCGTTGTTATAGGCTGTTCCCACGCCGGAGAGTTCATTGGTGTGGAACGGAAAAAGTATATCCGGTAAGGGTGAATTCATAAAAAAAAGAATTACCAATATCAAAAGTATGCCCGGAAAAATCATATTGATGGCATTTTTAAGCCGGACTGTATTTTGTATGTTTTTTGAATGCATAAGCATAACCTCTCTTTACGTAAATCAGTATACCGAATATGGGCTCAATAATCAACTGTGTTTCCAAACAAATTTACTTTGTAAATTCGTTTAAACTTGCATATTATTAAAATTGTGATAAAATGAGGAATTGTTGAAATTTGTAGAAAGAAAGCAGGCATTTACAATGGTTTGGATATTATTAGTTTTATTTTACGGGTTATCAAAGGGTGCAAGAGAGGTAATGAAGAAAAAGGCACTCCAGAAAAATTCGGTAATAGAAGTTTTGATAGCATATACAGTTCTTTCCTTTGTGCTTGTGGCACCTACTGCGGGACAGGCAATGGGACTTGAAGGCAAGTGGCTTTTTTGGATAGCAGTGAAGTCATTTGTAATTTTTGTTGCGTGGATTGTAAGCTTTAAAGCAATAGAGAAAATGCCGATAAGCATATACGGTGTACTGGATTTGTCAAGAGTTCTTTTTTCGACTTTTTTAGGTGTAATAATCCTTAGGGAAGAAATGACCGTATACAGGACAATAGGTCTTGTATTTGTTGTTGTCGGACTTCTTATGCTTAAGTATAAGAAAAAGGAAAAACACATTTCGACAGAAGCTATGGGAGCAAAGGCTGTGGGTACCGTTACACTTGATTCTGTAAAAAAGACTGATTCTGTAGCAATGATTTATGTATTTTTTGCGATTTTGTCATGTGTCCTGAATGCGGTATCGGGTACGATGGATAAAGTGCTTATGAAGCATATGACAACAACTCAGCTTCAGTTTTGGTATATGCTTTTTCTTGTGATTTACTATTTGATATATATGTTTATAACGAGGGTTAAGGTGAACTGGAAAGAACTTCTTAAAAACTATTGGATTATAGTGCTCAGTGTGCTTTTTGTGCTCGCAGATAAGGCGCTTTTTATTGCTAACGGAATTGAAGAAAGCCGTGTTACGGTTATGACACTTATAAAACAATCGGGTTGCATTATGACCATTCTTGGCGGTAAGTTTGTATTTCATGAGAAAAATATCGGCTATAAGCTTGTGTGTGCAGGCATAGTAATAGCAGGTATTATGATAGGTGTAATCGGGAGCTGATAAAAAAATCAAATTTTTTGTCGGAAAGTGTAGAAAAATTCAAATCAATATGCTATAATAATTGAAAACAAAGTCTTTATTGACATAATAATTGAGAATTGACTAAGGAGGGACTTAATTATGAAAGACAACAAAGTTAAGCTAATGAACAGAATCGGCACTAAATTATTGTTAATTTCAATAGTGCCCATAATTATTGTAGCAGTTGCACTTGGAATCTATTCCTGTTCGACAGTAAGAAAGGCAGTGAGTGAAGAAGCTATTGAAGTGTTACACTCTACGGCTACTGCAGTGCAGGCTTCATTTGCCAAGCTAAACGATGAGAATTTTAGCGTGGATGCATCCGGCAACATGATGAAGGGCGAATATAACATCAGTGAACATATAAAAGATTTGGATGCTTTTGTCGACGGAACGCACACGGAGATAACTCTTTTCTATGGTGATGTGCGTAAGGCGACTACGCTTACTGATGCGAGCGGTAACAGAATAGTAGGAACGACGGCTAATCCGGAAGTAACGAAGGCGGTTCTTAACGGCGGACAGGTTTATACTTCATATGATACAGAGATTCTCGGAGAGAAT
>JAZNXQ010000229.1:0-10988 GCA_045593945.1 Lachnospiraceae bacterium
TTAAAGCTTGTTCCCGCAGTGGAATACATCTTCGTCTCTGCACCGCCAAACTCACAATTAATGCTGTCCACATACTCCATTAACTCTATAGCCTTTTTCTTACCCATGTACGAATAAAGCGTTCCGCCGAAATCATTCGTAATATTATATTTACCGTCCGAAAATGCTCCCGCACCGCCAAAACCATTCATGATTGCGCAAGTCTTGCACTTAATGCAACTCTTAACCTTTTTGCCGTCAATCGGACACTTTCTTTTACTAAGTTCGTTGCCCGCCTCAAATACTGCTATCTTAAGCTCGGGCATCTTCTTTATTAATTCGTAAGCCGAAAAAATACCCCCGGGTCCGGCTCCGATAATTATTACGTCATACATTATATTTCATCTCCTTATACTGTTTTAGCAACAGTATAATTGTACAACATTCTTACTTTGTCTTCAACAAAATTCTTATAGAATTAAGTATACAAAGGAACGCTACGCCAGTGTCTGCAAACACTGCGAGCCACATATTTGAGTATATTCCGGTGAGACCCAAAATCATTACTATTGCCTTGATTGCAAGAGCAAAAACAACGTTTTGCATGGCAATTCCCGTTGTTCTTTTTGCAATCTTAAAAGCTTCTGAAATTGAGCCTAAATTGGAATTAAGGAATACCACATCCGCCGCCTCTATCGCTGCATCAGAACCGCTTCCCATCGCTGCACCGACATCTGCGCCCGCAAGTACGGGAGCATCATTTATACCGTCACCTACAAACATAACGCCGCCGTAGTTTTCACGCATCTTCTGTAAATTCGCAAGCTTATCCTGCGGAAGAAGCTTGGCGTGAACTTCATCGATTCCTGTCTGTGCCGCAACCTCATCAGCATTTTCCTTTGTATCGCCTGTAAGCATTGCAGTTCTTATTCCGAATTTCCTGATTTCTTCTATGGATTCTTTTGCACCGTTCTTGATTGTATCCGAAATAACGATATTACCGATATAGCTACCACCAAGTGCCACATATACCTTAGTTCCGACTGTTCTGTCCTCGTCTGTTACCGCAATGTTATTGTCCTCCAACAGCTTTCTGTTACCGCAAAGCACCATATCCTTTTTGTTAAGAACCGCCTTTATTCCCTTGCCGGCAATCTCCTCAACACCGGAAACTGCAAGTGTCTTCTTATCTGCAAAAATACTGTTATCAAACAATGCCTTATGTGCTGCAACAATACTTGCCGCAATCGGGTGCGTGGAAGTTTTCTCGCAAGCTGCTGCAATATTAAGAAGCTCATCCTCCGTCATATCCCCGTCGCAATTAATTTTCTGTACCTTAAAATTACCCTCTGTAATAGTTCCCGTCTTGTCAAAAACAACCGCCTTTATCTTACCGAGAGCCTCCATTACAACTCCACCCTTAAAAAGTATTCCCTTCTGTGAAGCTGAACCTATACCGCAGAAAAATGCAAGCGGTACACTAAGAACAAGTGCACATGGGCAACTCATAACCAGGAACGAAAGCGCAGTATAAATCCACGGATAAAATTCCTGCCCTGTAATAAGCGGAATAATAATTGCTGTAAACAGCGCAATTCCTACTACAACAGGAGTGTACACTCTTGAAAATTTGGTAATAAATTTATCAATCTTCGGCTTGCCTGCAACAGCATCCTCCACAGCTTCAAGAATTCTTGACACCATGGAATCGGCAAGCTTCTTTTGCGCCTTAATTTTGATAGTTCCCGAAAGGTTAACGCAACCTGAAACAACCTCAGAGCCTACATTAACCGTCACCGGAACAGGCTCGCCAGTCATTGCAGAAGTGTCAATTCTGCTCTCTCCTTCAAGAATAATTCCATCAACCGGAATTCTGTCTCCGGGACGCACAAGAATAATATCACCAATTTTAACATCCTCTGCAGGAATGCTTTTCGTCTCATTACCCGTTACAAGAAGCGCTGTCTCAGGTCGTAAATCGACCGCCTCCATTATGCGGCTTCGACTCTTTTCTACAGCGATTTCTTCAAACAGTTCGCCCACTCTGTAGAAAAGCATAACGCCTACCGCTTCCGGATATTCCTGTATTGCAAATGCACCGAGCGTCGCAATACTCATAAGGAAATTTTCATCAAATACTTTACCTTTCAAAATATTCTTAAATGCAGTGATTAAAACTTTGTGACCAAGAATCAGATATGCTGCCACCAAAAGAAGAATAAGCCAAATTCCCATATCCTCCTTACCCGATACTTCATGATAAATCTCCACACCAATAAACAATACTGCACCGATAATAAGAAAAATCAACTGTCCGATTTCTCTTTTGAAGAAAGACTCCTTACCTGTCGCCTCAGAAAGCTTCATATCGTGATTATGATGGTCGTGGCTGTCACTTGATTCGTAACGTACCTTCTTATTGTCTTTAGGGACAATATGTACCTCATCCTCTATTGATTTGCAAATTGCCTCAAGTTGCGGAATCAAGCTATCCGGATCTTTTTTAGAAACAACGTACAACTGCTTTGTGGGAAAACTTATAGTAGCATCGCAAACCTCAGGAAGCTCTTTAATCTTTCTTTCCATCTTAGCCGCGCAGTTGGCACAACCAAGGTTCTCAAGAATGTAAACTTTACGGGTCATACCCTTAGTCAGCTTAATATCCTTGTGTTCCTCATGTCCGTCTTCATGTTCATGATTATGCTCGTGACCGCAACAACAATCATCATCGTGATTATGACAGTGGCACTCCTCATGCTCGTGTTCGTGCTCGTGGCAGTGCCACGCTCCATGCTCGTGATTGTGCTCGTGATTGTGCTCATGATGATGTTCGTGCTCTGTATGTAATTCTTTGCTATGTTCTCTCTCTTCGTGCTCCATAATATAAGCATCCTTTCTTAGCAAATTTTGTTTTTCATCTTAACATATGAACATTTATTCATATGTTATATTAAAAATATAGCACTTGACTCATTATATGTCAAGTGCTTTTATAAAATAATATCGTATATCTCGTGAAGATCTGTTATTACATAATCTATCCTAAGCTCCGGTGTTGCCATTGTTTTAGCAGGATTATACCAGCAAGTTTTAATCCCTGCATTGTTTCCGCCCTTAATATCACTGCTCAAGGAATCTCCTACAATCATTATCTCTGACTTATCAACCTTCTCTATTGCATCAAAAACCTTATCGAAAAACTCCGCATTCGGCTTCTCTACCCCGAGATGTTCCGACAAAAAGATGCCGTCCATCAACTCTCCGAGCCCTGACAAACGAAGCTTCTTATTCTGTGCAATAACGGTTCCGTTAGATACCGCATACTGCTTTACTTTACCACGCAGGGAGCTAATTATATTATAACTGTCATCTCTATAAACTATAGTATCTCCAAGACTTACCTGATAGGCTTCATTAAATGCTTCGGCACAACCTACATCAAGCCCTTCTGACTCAAAAAAATCTTTGAATCTGCCGATGAGTACCTGCGGTTTTGTTATTTCTCCAAGCTCAAGACGTTTCCAGTATGACCTGTTGATTGCCGAATATCTTTTAAGCATCTCATCCGTACATTCTCCGAGTTCGAACTCACCAAATAACTTCTTTATAGCTTCACGCTCTGCTGCATGAAAATCAAGCAAGGTATCATCTATGTCCCATAAAATTACCCGAATCATATCATATCCTCAACTCTGTTAATCTAACATTCATGTCAAACTGTTCATGTCAAACTGCTCATTTCAAAAACTTCACGGTTATTCCTTATTCATGCTCATGAAACTTGTGAACAATATGCTTAAGACCTTCCTCCATAATATCAACCACATGCTCATCATCCAGCGAATAAAACATATTCTTACCGCTTCGTCTTGCTTTGACATGCCCCTCTGCCTTCATAAGCTTGAGTTGGTGTGAAACCGCGGACTGTGTCATACCAAGTGCCTCTGCGATATCATTTACGCACATCTCTCTAAGAGACAGAGCATAAATAATCTTAACCCTCGATTCATCGCCGATAACCTTAAAAAAGGATGACAGTCTGCTCACATATGTGTCTGAAAGCATATTTTCACTTATATACTTTATGCTGTCTTCATCAAAAATCGTTTTGTTCTTTTCTTCCACAATACTACCTCCTGTGGTTCCTACTCCTGCCATTCAACAAGAACCGAATCATCAATCAGAGAAGCATCAAATCTGTAATGCCCTGTTATCTGCATAACATCATCTGACCTCGATATTCTTTTAAAGTAGTCCTCTTCCCTGTTAAACTGTCCGCCGTTATGTATTATATACGGCTGTCCGTCTTTATTACGCTTGTTGGATACTATACCAATATGTTTGTTATTCCCAAAAATCACTATGTCGCCCGGTTGCCACTCTGCAATCTCATCTGCATCTATAGTAAGTGATACCGCATACTTTTCAAAGAATACCCTCAAATTCTTAACTCTTCTGAAATCAATATTAGGATCAGCCTTGGTTATCTCAGTGTAAGCCGCGGGCCTTATGGCAATATCCTTATCCACCATATCTTTAAGTGAATAACCGGCATTTTTAAATGCTCTCCACACAACATCGGTACATACACCGATATTCTCCGGCGGATAGCCGCCCGCATAATACGAACCGTCATACTTGGGATGCTTCTCTGCGTCCTTCCTTGCGCCAAGCATTATATCCGTATAATCATCCACATCGTTATCGTTATAATCCACCGAACTATGTATAAGTTCAATATCAAAATCCTCTGCAGAATATGCCCTGCCCGGAAGTATATTGAACAAATCCAATACATATATACCTACAAATATCGCTATGATAAAAAGCAATGCCACAATCCAAAATTTTTTCTTATTATTCATACTCACCTAATCATAAATCCCTATCTCGTACACACGTTAACAACATCCATTATCTCATCCGTGTATTGCTTATTAATTCTCGTAAATTCCATAATCTGCTCTTTAATATCTGCAACAACCTTTGAACTGTAATCCATCTGTGTACGAAGCTTCTGCCTGCTTGTATTGAGTGTATGTCGTACTTCTACCATCTCTCTCTTATCAACAAGTGCATGCGCCTGATATATCCAGATATGAGGATCCTTAAGACCTGCCTGTGTAAGAAGTTTAATAAGTTCTTCCTCTGCATTATGAAGCTCTCCCGAAGCCTTCTGGAACTTCTGTTTTTCCTTGCGGACCTCCTGATACAATTCGTACAAATTATTAAAATCATATGCGCTGTGTACATTATGTTTCATATATTGATAATCAAGACTATTGGTTATATTGACGTATCTTATCTTAGTACTGTTAAGAAGCGATATTGCCCTGTTAAGTTTCTTCTCTGCAAGCTTCGCCTGTGAAAGCGTACTCTGATAAAGACAAAATACCAAAACACCCGCTACAGCCGCAACAAGAAATGTCACACTTCCTGCTACCGTTATATCAAGTGCAAAACCAATAAGTGCCACACCCAGTGCAAACACCGCAATAACAAACAACGTTCCGAGCACACTCGCTGCTCTTCTAAGTGCATACAGGCGCTCTTCTTTCTCTTCAAGTTCAAACTTAAGACTACCTTTTTCGCTCTCGAGATAATACATATCACTGCGCACAGCCTGACAATATTTCTCATCCTCCTCCATACGCTCATGAAGTCTGAAAAACTCTGCCTCAATAGTCATCATGTGAAAATAATCATTCTGCGAAATCTTCTGCGCCTCTTTCTTAACCTCCTGCTTTTCAGCATTGAGTTCAACTATTCGCTCAGCAATCTCCGTTATTTTTGAAAAAATCTCCGGCTCTGTCTCGTCAATCATCTGGATATCAGTAAGTGATTCCGTAACAACCTCGTATTCCTTCTTGGCATCCTCAAGCTGATATGAGGCTTCCTTCATAAGCTTGCACTGCTCTTCGACAAACTGTCTGCACTTCTCCCAGTCCGGCTCATAATATGCCTTTTTTATCTCCTGATAATCGCCTTCATTCCCGGCCTTCTGCTTTTTCTTTTTTCTCGTAAACAATCCCATATACATGCCGCCTTTATTTTGTCTGTTCGCGATATTCCGTCTTCCATTTATCGATAAGCGTCTTTACACTCTCGTTATATCCGGTCATCTGTCCTCTATGGTAAAGTTCTATACAGGCCTGTACCTCGCCTTCCTCTGCCAGATAGCTGTCCACGGACTTTTCATCAAGATCCCACTGTTTTTCCCAATCTTGAAGCTTATCCTCTTCATTACTAAGTCTTACATATTCCTCAATGTCTCCTGTAAGCTTCAAAACTTTAATCAATGACATCTTAACACTATCATCAGGGAAAATATCATATGCTGTCTTAAAACACTCTGCAGCCGCCTTAAAATAAAGCATCCTTGCATATACAACACCGAGATTATGCCATATCTTCCCGTAAAATTCTTTATCCATATACTGATTGACATCCATCTCAAGAAGTCGTCTGTACTGCTTCTTTGCCATTGAATATTTCTTGGTCTTTAGAAGAGTATCGCCCACAGCCTTAAGCCTCTCCTCCACCGGTTGGCCCTCAAAGGATTTTACCTTTATGCAAAGCTGTTCAACCTCTGCCCTACTGTAATAATTAACATACGACAGCACTGCTCTTACAAGTTCCTCAAGACCTGCATCCGCCTTAAGTGCCGCCTCAAGCCGAAGAGCAATATCCTCTCTGTCACAACGCTTAAAAAACTCTGCA
This sequence comes from Lachnospiraceae bacterium, assembly GCA_045593945.1. Taxonomy (GTDB): domain Bacteria; phylum Bacillota; class Clostridia; order Lachnospirales; family Lachnospiraceae; genus SIG300. Next base: position 6,700 of record JAZNXQ010000229.1, read on the forward strand.
AGCCTGTCATCAAAAAGTCTGTTATCCAAGGTTTCTATGTTCTCATAAATATAAAAACATAATTCCTCTACGGAAAATATATTCGTTTTTGTTTCATATATGAAAAGTGGCTGATTTGTTCTTTTGCCTGTACATATTAAAAAACCTTCCATAAATAAAACCCTTCCTCAATTAATATTGTATATTCTTAACAATCTGTAAACCGCTACCCGTCGCAAAATCTCCGAAGCCCAAATCACTTACCGTAATCTTTACTTCATTACTGTCCTGCAAAACTGAATCCACTTTTACGCGCGTCATCTTGTCCGGTCGGTGCGGAAACTCATTAAAAGGAATCTCCTCGCTTTTAACAATATCACCTGTTACTGTGCGAATTACTATGTTTATCCTGTCCGTATTATGAAGAATTCCCTCGACACTGCTTCTTACATCAAACCAAGGCTCTCCCGCCGCAATAAGTATCGCTTCATTACGTTCCCCGTTAAATACAACTTCCATACATATCTCACATGTACTTCTGCCCTTGCACACAATACAATATGCGCTGTATGAATACTTGTCGTACCCTTCCATTGATTTATAGCAAGCACCGAGTGCATGAAGATTTCTTCCCTTAAAAACTCTTCTGCGGTTGCAAATATAATTAATGCTTTCTCTTGCCCACTGTTCATTCTCAAAGCCTTCGCCTATAAGATATACCGTAGATATCTGCTGTCTGTCAAAAAGCTCCGTAACAAGCTCTTTAAATGCATCATCAGACCTTCTCATATAGCTTACACGGGATGTATAATCATTCTCAGAAACCTCTATAACAGCCGCCCGCCTGTCGGGACGTGTCATATGAAGCTTACGGTACACAAAATTATCCTTTGAAAAATCGAAGAAAGCAACATCATTTACCCTGAGTTCCTTCTTCTGGTTAAGCACGTAATAAACACAACTTTCTGCATGCGTTATAAAATTGAGTTTCACCGAGCCAAATCCGTTTTCCACAAAATGCTTCTTAATTGTCTCTATAATCTCCCTGCTTGTATCCGGCATGGAAATAGTCACCACATCAACCTGTTCCTTGCCTGCCTGCACGAGTGCAAAACGTACGGCTTCTTCAGCAAATACAGCCAAAAGATCTACGGCATCATTCTCACCGATTACTTGCTTAAGACCATACTTTGCCTTCCAAAAAAGCTTGTCAGTCGGTTTTTTACAGTTCTTACCGATAACAAAGCCCTGCCCGGTCTGCTCAATCGCAGTCGGAATCAGAAAATCATTATCTACATCCTTGTTGCCAGTCATCTGCGGCTCATCCATATTTTCCGTAAAAAACGCTATCTGCGTCATATCGTCCGATATATCAATTCCTATGGCAACAAATCTTTCATCTGCCATGCCTATTCCTCCAATCAGGCAAGCGGCTCAAACCATTTTTCCGCAAGCTTTATCTTTTTCTCAAATGCTTCCATAGTCTCATGAAGTGTCTGCTCGTCATTGAGTGCTGCCGCCGTACAAATATCATTAAGTATTTCATACCTGCCGATTTCACCGTCGGTCTTCCAAACTGACATATCCCTGGTGCCGCTCTCCGTAAGATTGGATTCCTCACCCTGTCCCTCGGTTATATAATACTTCACTTCTTCGCCATAGAACATTACAAACGGTCTGACATAAACACCCTCATAGCACTCTTCCATAACCTCGCTACGATACGAAACCTTCTCATCATCCTCTGTTCCGAATAAATAATTAAGCTCCACATATGTGCCCGGCGTAGTCCTGTATTCGAGAATCATCTTATCATTAATTTCTTCAGGAAGACGAAGCTTACCTGCAAACTTCTGGTAAAAAGCAAATACATAGCCGGATTTGCTGAGAGCTGTCATAAGCTCTGTCGCCGACTCGCTTCTGCCTTTATTAAGTTCAGCAAGCTCCGAGTAATACTTAAGAAGCGCCATTTTTGCAACATTTTGAAGTTCATGGTCAATCTTAAGCTCATGTTCCAAATACCCGAATACCTTTTCTGAAATAAGCGTATTCTCAACAAAATACAGATATGACTGTGTATTTAAATATGCCTGAATAACATTAAGTGCCGTATTACCGCGCGAATAATATGACTCAAACACATCAATTGCATGTGTCATATATACATTGGTAAAAAGCATCTGCACCAAGAGTCTCTCTTCAAGCCCGCCAAGATCAATAATAAACTCCTTTGCCGCACTCCAAAGCTTAAAAAGATTCTTGGTCGTGCTGTTGTAATACTTAAGCAGGTAAAGAAGCGTTCTTTCATCATACTTTGAAAAATGAAAAGCATATGCACACAATTCCGTAAAGAACTTATCCTCCGCAACAAATTCCGTATCACGAAGATACATGGAACAGAATCTCATAAGCCTGTTAGGAGAGATATTATCGTAGCCGTTACGCTGCATAAGCTCGTAGGCTTCCTCGTAAAGTCCTCGAATAAGCAAAAGCTCCGTTACCCTTGTTCTCTCCTTGGTATCAAGATTCTCTATATCTATCTTTCTCAAATATGTATCAAGATTCTCGCTATCGTAATTATCACTGAAATAATCAATCATTTTACGATACATACGGTTCTTGTAGTGCATTTTAAGTTCCGGCCTGTTAACCGTACGCTTATAAAGCTCTACGCCCGGCTCTGTTCCCATGCGGTAAAGGCCTTCTGTCTCACAAATGTGAACACAGAGCTTCAAATCCTCGCCCGCAAGCTCAAAACAATGCTTAAGCAAACTGTCTTCCTTCATAAGTCTGTCGCATTCATACAGACCGTCAGCACAGAAACGACGTCCCAAGGCATCCTCAAACACCAACGTATAATTCTCCGTATATATCGGAAAATATGCCTCTCCGTCCGTTAATTCGTAACGCTCTTCAAAGGCAAATTCATTATGCTTTACAATGACTGCACGGGCAATTTTACAAAGCCATTCATCCTTACAAACCAGATAATTCGCAAGTAGTATATCAGCGTACTTTTCGGCAACCTTCTCTGTTATATCATTCTTACGGATAATCTTACGGTATATATACGCAAGGTCACAGGAGATATTGCCTGCGCTTACCTGTTCTTCGGCAAAACGCTTAATCTGCGACATATAATTCGCAGTTATGTTAGGATGCTCTTTTTCGTTATGAAGAATATTAGCATACAAATATGCTTTCCTGTCTGCCGGAAGTGCATTATTGTATGCGAAATAAAGCGCAACCATCTGCGGAAGCACGCTCTCGTCAGTCTTATCCCTGACAATCACATACTTCTCATAAAGTCCCGTAATCTTAAGTTCTGCGTCAATTGCAGCCTCATACCATTTGTAATATCTTGCATCTGCCTCCGTAGTACGTACAAGATAATTACAGAGCATCTCAAGCACAATCTTTTTGTCGTATTCCTCACAAAAATGTGCCATTATCCTGTAAACCAAAGGATTAAACTTCTTCTCGGCACTAACAAGCTCCGCCACTCTGAGCGCAACCTTCTCACTGAGCATATTATTCTTACAGCCCCAAAGAAGCGCCTGTATCTCAAAAGAATCAAGCACACGAAGAAGCGGCGGTTGTTCATTAAACACCGCACAGGCTTCAAAATAAAAGAACGGACTTCTTGAACCCTTCATATACTGCTCTTTGATTCGCGCAAGTCTTAAACTCTTATTGGTGGAATACTCCTCATCCAGATAAAGAAGCAACCACATGATTCTCTCATCATTGTTACTCTTCTCATAAAAATTCTTAATCTGTCTTACGGCATCATAAGCAACGCCCATATCCTTGGTATAGAGCGTTCTCACATACAAATAATAGCTGTACAAAAACTCCTGTCTCTTGTCTTCTTCAAGAAGATGATCAGCCACATAATTAATAAACCATGCCGCATCCTCAGACTTCTTCTGAGCAATATGAACCTGAGCCTGATAAAGCTTAAGAAAATCCGAGCTGTCATCAATTCCCCTGATGCGCTCAAGCACACGAATCGACTGCTTTGTCCAGTTGTCCGTAGAAATTCGTCTCATACGGAAATTAAAATACAAATCCGCAAGCTCTCGGATACCCTTTTTAATCTCGATACGATCTGTGCCGTCTTCCCTGTCTGCCACAGGATTATTCACAACTATCTCGCAGGTAAGCTCCCCACCGGGAGTCCTCACCGTAATTCTTCCGTAATTCTTACCCCTATGTAATTTACCGTAATCAAGCAAATACTGAAGTTCGTACACTCCTCCTGCAAATTCTTCAGTTGTAACATTATCCTTCGTCAGACGGATAAAATC
>JAZNXQ010000230.1:0-10790 GCA_045593945.1 Lachnospiraceae bacterium
ATATCAGTCTTTGCTTCATCATTAACCTTAAGGATATTCTCTGAGCTCTGATGCAAATGCTCAACATCTTCTGATATATCGTTAATTCCATTACCAATCTCTATCATCTGTACATTAATATCCTGTACATTTTCTGCCATATTGGCAGCCGTAAGCGACAATTCATCAAGCGCATTGGTAATCTGCTTAGCACGTCCCGAACTGCTGTTACTTAATCTCGTTACATCTTCTATGTTACCGATAAGTTCTTTTGAAACATCTTTAGCCTTACCGATAACGTCATTAAGATTAGTCTGCATAACATCAGTCGCAGAAAGAAGTGTTGCAAGCTCCTTAACCCTGCTTGTAACTCCTGAAGAATTATCCTTTAAATCACCGCCTGCAAGAGCTGTAACACTCTTATCCACAGCATTAACCGCCTTAACAACACCGTTACTGAAAAGTATTGCTACAACAGCAAATATAACAATCAAACCTATCGCAAGTAAAACAAAACTCACAACACTGTTTATCAGGGCGGAATTAACTTCCTCCTGGTTCTGTCCGGCAAAAGCCATCGCAATAAGCTTACCGTCCGTTATAATAGGCATATAGTAACCGAAGTATTCTTCTCCGTTCGCCATTACGGACGGATCATAATAACCGGCTTCAAGCTCTGCCTTATCATTAACAAAGCTCTTATTAAACTCTATCTCTTTAATACGGTAATCATTTGCATTCCTTATGGATGATGCACATGTCCCATTCTCAAATACAATTGCCATATCAATATTTTTTTCTTTAAGACTGTCAAGATATTCATAATAGCTCATCTCGTTAGCCTGAGTGATATTATTACCACTGCAATGAGAAGCTAATATATTAGCAGCAACATAGAGTGTATTCTCAACCTGCTTCTCCAAATTGGACTTAGTAACATAAACGGATACGCCACTGATAATCGCAATTGATAAAACAAGCGGAATTACCGTAGTCAGCACCAACATTTTCCGCACACTGATTTTCTTTTGTTTCTTCTCTCCCATAATGGCAACTCCTTCCGGCTGATTTTTATATACACAAATGGCAGTCGCCATAAAACGATTGCCATTTGTTTTATAAATATAATTATACCCTATTTTACACTCTGTTTCAACCCGATTATCACTCTATTTTACTCCCCGCAGAGCTTTTTCTTGCCATAACAATACTCTGAATTATAAGGAAAAGACAAAGCATTGCTGCAACCGTAATTCCTGTCCACCATGCCTCATCAAAGCCCATTGAAGATACAATATCTTTAATGGTACTGAGTGAAAGAACACCAAACAATGCTCCGACTATACTTCCGACACCACCGCTTAACATGGTGCCACCGATAATTGATGCCGCGATTGCGTTCATTTCCATTCCGGCTGCATGTGTGGGCGAACCTGAACCAACATGAAGGAAGTATACAAATCCACCGATACCTGCAAGAAGTCCGCAAATAAGGTGTGCAATAAATTTAGTTCTCTTAACATTAACGCCAAGCATAAGTGCACTCTGATTATTACCGCCTACTGCGTAAAACTTTCGCCCTGTCTTGGTCCATCTGAGAACGCAAAACAGAATTACAAGAATAAGGATAGCAACAACTACACCGATTTCTATATAAGCCGGAATAAACTTACCGTTTTTATTAACAGTTCCAAATATCTCCGGCAAAATAATTCTTGTATCTTTAAGCTTAACAAAATCTTCATTTACTACATTAAACTGTGTCGCATTAACTATCGTCGTCATACCTTTTGCAAAGAACATACCTGCAAGAGTAACGATAAACGGCTGAATCTCAAGGTATGCAACAAGATAACCCTGAACGATACCGAACAAAAGTCCGATTCCGAGAGAAATCAAAATTGACTGAAAGATAGTTCCACCGTGATGATCGAGGTTAACTGCACAACACATACTTACAAGAGCAACAACACCACCTACGGAAATATCAATACCACCTGTAATCATAACAAGTGTCATACCGCATGACACTATAAGAAGTGCCGCATTCTGATTAAGCATATTAAAGAAGGTCTGAGGCTTTAAAAAGCCTTCTCCGAGGAATAATACAGCACTAAGATACATTGCAAAAAATACAAGCATTGTAATTGTAAGCAAAAGACTCGTATCCGTCATTCCCGTCATTTTCTTCTTGAGTCCGGATAATTTCTTAGAAGATGCCATATTATGCTACCTCCTTTCTTGCGAAATTAGCCTTTATTTTATCAGTAATAACCTTAGCTTTTCTTCTTACTGCCGGTGCACTGATAACCACAAGTACGATTACAACAATTGCCTTATATGCTGAAAGAGCAACCGGATCAATATTGTATTTGTAAAGAGTTGTTGTAAGTATCTGGATAATATAAGCTCCGATAACTGATGCAGCCATATTAAACTTACCACCGCTAAGTGCATTACCACCAAGTGCAACTGCAAGAATCGCATCCATCTCGATATCCTGCGCTATAACTGAATATGTAATACCTGATACACGGCTTACCTTAATCATACCGCACACCGCAACACATAAACCGAGAATAACAAATGTCAAAAATTTAATAAAAATAGGATTAATACCATTAAGTTTTGATGAACTTTCATTAATACCGACAGCCTGTGAATACAAACCGATATTGGTAAACTTCATAAAAAGTGCCATCAAAATAAAGCATATGATTGTTATTATAAAAGGTGTCGGAATAGGAAGTCCCGGAATAAATCCTGCAATATACGTAAACTTAGGATCCGATACCGTCGGCAACTGGTTATTGTTAATCCATGCAGCAATTGAACGTCCTGCTGTAAACAGAATAAGTGTTGCAACCATTGGCTGAATCTTAAATATTGAAACCAATGCGCCGTTAAATGCACCAAATGCCATTGTTACAAGGCATGCTACCAAAAATGCCACAAGTACAATTCCAAAGCTTACGGAATCCGCTTTTGCATCTGCACCGCAAACTATTCTCAAAATAACACTGCCTGCGATAGCAATGGTAGCGCCGACACTGATATCCTGTCCGCCTGATGCAGCAGTAACAAGTGTCATACCGAGAGCAAGAATGGCAAGCTCGGAACCATTATTAAGAATCGAAATAAGGTTTCCCGAAAGAACAGGATCACCTGCACTGTTTTTAATCAGTGAAATATGAAAAAATGATGGATCTATTATAAGATTGAATAACAGCAATGCAAGCATAGCCGCTATCGGTATAAAAATCTGTCGTTTAAAGATCTTCGTCATTTACTTTCACCTCCTGCAATAGTGCTCATAATCTTGCTCTGATTAAGGTCATCTCCTGAGATTTCACCAACCATTTTGCGGTCTCTCATTACAACAAGTCTTGAACATGTACGAAGCATCTCATCTGTCTCTGATGAAATAAACGTAACACTCATACCTTCTGAAGCAAGCTTAAGCACAAGCTTCTGGATATCTACCTTTGTACCAATATCAATACCTCTTGTCGGCTCATCCAAAATAAGATATTCTGGATGTGTAAGAAGCCATCTTGCGAGAATAACCTTCTGCTGATTACCTCCTGAAAGTGATTTGATTGGTGTATCGGCTGAAGCTGTCTTAATCTCCAATAATTTGATATATTCATCAGCAAACTTATTGGCTTCGGCCTTTGATAAGGGCTTGAAAAATCCTTTGAGTACCTGTAAGGCAAGTATAATATTCTCTCTAACCGAGAGGTCGCCTACAATACCGTCTCTCTTACGGTCTTCAGGCAAGTAGCCGATACCGTTCTTCATGGCATCGATAGGCTTGGTAATCTTAATAACCTTACCGTTTTTCTTAACAGTTCCGCTAACAACCTTATCAGCACCGAAAATAGCTCTTACACACTCGCTTCTTCCGGAACCGAGAAGGCCCGCAAAACCGCTGACCTCACCTTTCTTAACACTAAAATCAAACGGTTTGATTCCTGCATTACTTGAAAGTCCTTCAACCTCAAATACACTGTCCTTTGCATCTTCTTTATCATATATAAGACTACTGTCTTTAATTTCCGTTGTGTCATCAAATTCTTTACCAAGCATCTTAGATACAAGCTTAACTCGGGGAAGATCTTTTATCTCATATTCACCTACAAGCTGTCCGTCCCTCAAAACTGTTATCTTGTCACAAACTTCATATACCTGGTCCAAAAAGTGCGTTACAAATATGATACCTACACCTCTGCTCTTAAGATCAAGCATAAGTTTAAAAAGCTTTTTAACCTCCTGATCATCAAGTGACGATGTCGGCTCATCCAATATAAGCACCTTACAATCCATATCAACTGCTCTTGCAATTGCAACCATCTGTTGCACTGCTATTGAACAGCTTCCCAACTGCTGTGTAGCTTTCGCGGGAATATCGAGGGATTTCAGAATCTCTTCTGCATCCTTGTTTACTTTCTTCCAATTCATTCCCATGCCGCTTGTTCTTCCTATGTACATGTTCTCTGCAACAGAAAGATTAGGGCAAAGTGTAATCTCCTGATATACCGTACTTATTCCAAGTTTTTGGGCATCCTGAGGAGAACGTATTACAACCGCTTTATCTTTTCCTTTAAGAAAAATCTGACCTTCATCCTTTTCGTATACACCGGTCAAAATCTTAATAAGAGTTGATTTGCCGGCACCATTTTCTCCCATAAGTGCGTGAATCTCACCCTCACACAATGTAAAATCAACATTCTGTAATGCGCGGACGCCCGGAAAGCTCTTATGGATATTTTTCATTTCCAACACTACATTTTCTTTCACCAGTTTCATCTCCTCACCTTATTAAACAAGCGTGGAGCAAGCGTACATATACGCTGCGCCACGCTTATAATTAATTATATAATATTATGTATTGATTTCTAAAAATTAGATTCCGTATTTTTCAACATCATCTGCTGTAATTGTAGCTGCATCGAAGCCCTTCTCATCAAGGATGATTGTCTTCTGTGCGGGTGACTCACCCTTCTCAAGCTTCTGGATGATATCATGGATGTAGCTAGCCTGGAAAGGATTACACTGTCCATCGTAGTTCCAGTTCTTGTTAAGTAATTCCTGAAGTGCCCACTTGTTGCAGTCAAAGCCCATGATGATTACGTCTTTGCCAACACCGTGTGAGATACCTGCTGCATCGAGAGCTGCTACAGCACCCTTAGCCATATCGTCGTTCTCAGCGTAGATTACGTTGAAAGGTGTCTTAGCGTCGATTACAGACTGAACAATCTGCTGTGCCTTCTCTGCACTCCACTCAGCTGTCTGCTGCTTAACGATGTTCCATCCGTCTGACTTAGCTGTTGCATCAAGAGCGCCTGAACGACCTACCTGAGCTGCTGAACCCATAACACCCTGAAGATGAATGATGTTGTACTCTTTGAGGTTCTGTCCCTTTAACCAAGCTACAGCTGTCTCGCCTTCCTTAGCCATATCAGAAACGATAGAAGCTTCGTAAAGACTAGCGTCTGCGTCGATTGTACGGTCAAATAAGATAACCTTGATTCCGGCTTTCTGAGCATCCTTTAATACTGTATCCCAACCTGATGTACCTGCTGCTGAAAGAAGAAGGTAATCAACTTCATCCTGGATGAACTTCTGCGCTGCTGCGATCTGCTCATCATTCTTAAGGCTATATGAGAAAGATGCGCTGTATCCGTTTGCTTCTGTAAACTGATCTTTCATTGACTTATCGTTAGCTGTACGATATCCTGACTCGTTAGGGTCATTGTTGATAATACCAACTTTAATCAAACCATCGTCTTTGCTCTTACCACAAGCTACTAAACCAAGTGCCATTACGGCCATCAATACGATTGCTAAAATTTTTTTCATTTTAACAGTCCTCCCTTTTTATTTGTTTTCAAAGAAACTTGCTTTGATGGTCTAATTATATGACACAGGTTCCCAAAATACCATTCAGATAAATAATTCTTTTGTTGAATATTTTATCATCCTAACAAAAAAAGTTGGATTTTCTATTTTGAAAGTTCATTTTTTTATTTCGGTTAATTTATATACTCTCCACATAAGGCAATCTGATATAAACCGTTGTACCCTCCATATAAACGCTCTCCAGACTGATATAATACTTCTCTCCGAAATTCAGGCGAATTCGCTCATTTACATTGTACAAACCGTAGATATCCTTCTCGTTCGGAGCTTTATTTTCAATACCTTCTCTAACCTGGATAAGTCTCTCTTCCGTCATACCTATTCCATTGTCGTTTACCCTCAGTACAAAGCTGTCTTCTTCCAAACTTCCTTTGATAACAATGGTTCCGAGCCCTCTCTTATTCTTAATTCCGTGATATAAGGCATTTTCAACAAGAGGCTGAATAGTAATCTTCGGGATAAGATATTTGTAAACTGTCTCCGGAACATCTATTTCAAAGCTTAAGATATCCTGATACCTTACCTTCTGTATCTCAAGATAGCTTCTTACATGCTCAAGCTCTTCCTGCACCGTAACAATATCCTTGCCCTGATTAAGAGATGTCCTGAAAAAGTCGGACAGATTCTCAACCATATCAACAACCATCTGTTGTTCACCTGACTCTGCAAGCCACACAATCGCATCCAATGTATTATACAAAAAGTGCGGATTAATCTGCGCCTGCAACAACTCAAACTCTGCTTTGCGAAGACTTATCTGTTCTTTCTTCACCTGTTCAACAAGGGCGCATATCTTATCAATCATCGTATTAAGCGAATCATTAAGCACGCCTACTTCTGCACCGGTCTTTACATCTGAGCGCACCGTAAGGTCTCCTTTTGCCACCTGGTCGGTAACTTCACTAAGCCTGATTATCGGCTTGGTGATACTCTGCGGTATGTAATAAGAAACGATTACAATAAGTGCAACAACACACAAAAAAGCAATTACAGAACAGGTAATCATAACTGCAAAAATCTTCTGATATTCCGCTCTTGCCTGCTGGATATCCTGAATTTCATAATATATATACTGAAAAATGGTCTCTCTTAAGAGTGCAGTTACTATCTGTATATCATTTTCCCATATTTCGAGGTTGGTCTCGTACTTATTACCTTCTTTAAGATTCTGCTCTATACGCTCCTTATATACCGCAAGATTCTCAAGATATTTTTTGGCACTTTTTAAACGGGCCGCATTCTCTGTCGAATTCGTAACGGATTCCAAGCTGGTTACAACTCGCATGGCATCGTTAAGCATTCTGTTCATACCGGATTCACTGATTGTTTTATTCTCTACGATGAGCAGATATGCCTCATAGTCGAAATCCTTCTTAAAATCAAGGCTGAATTCACTTGCAACATCTATGGAATCCAGCATCTCCGTATATTTGCGGTTACTGCTCCACATGTTAAAAAAACAAAATATAATGAAAATAACAATCGGCACCAACAGAAGAAAATACGAATATCTTATCTTGGATGTCAGAGTTGCATTCTCATAAAGCTTTTGTATTCTGCGTCTCACTATTCATCTTCCTCCGAAGTCTTTCCTTCACGGTACTGGGTAGGTGTCATATTCTGTGTCTTTTTGAACAGATACGAAAAATAATGCGGATCCTTGTAACCTACCTCCTGCGCAATCACACTGCTTCTTTTATTGGAACAACGAAGCAATTCTTTTGCCTTGTTCATCCTGAAATCAGTAAGATATTTTATAAAAGTCTGTCCCGTCTGCTGACTGAATACCATACTCAGATGATTGGGTGAAAAATTGACATGCGCTGCCACCTGATTTAAAGATAACTCTTCATTGGCAAAATTCTGTTCTATGTAATTCATTATATCTTCAACAACATTACCATACTTATTGTTTGCCACCTTATCACGAAGCTCAATTGCTTGTCCGATAATCCTTACCACATAGCATATTGCGTTGTTTGCGTTCTGAAGCACTCCCGACGCGACATCAAGCGGTTCTATCTCGTCCTTTGGCATTTGAATACTTTCAACAAAATCAACCACACAAAAATATACATCCATGGTTATATACTGTCTGAAGATATTGGACTCCATAAAGTTCTTGTTCATACCAACAAAAAATTCTTCAACAAAATATACAACCTCTTCCTTTGCTCCCTGCTTAAGAAATTCACGGATTTTGTTTCTGTCAATCTGCTTGGTGTCAACATTACTTATATTAAAATCTTCCTTTTCCACATACATTGTGCCGACTTCTTCATTGCCGTAGATGATATGATTCCCTTCCACAAAATATCTGTGTGCAAAAGCTCTCCCTGCTTTTTCAAAGGACTGTGGCAACTCACTTAACCTGTTAACAGGAATACCTATGCCTCCGAAATAGCGAATATCCTCCTTTGCATCGAGCATAATCTTAATCTTCTCGACATAACGCTCCTGAAGTTGTCTTAAGTCAGATGCGGAATCAGCTTTAAAAAGAAATGCTTTCCCTTCGAGATTCCTGTCAAAAATAATCAACTGACTCTCATCTTCAATACCCTTTAATTCCTGTTCAATATCGGGCATATAATTGGCAATTTCTCTGCTTGTATGCTTTGTTGACTGAATATCAAGAAGCATTATGTTGAACCACAAAGAGGACAAATCCATCTTAAGTCTGTCCGTCATATCAAGTATCTCCGGCAAAGACAATGTTCCTGTAACAAGATGGCCAAACAATTCATTACGTTCCTTAAGGAAATTCTCCTGCATCTCGTTCGCATACTGCTCCCGGATTTCTCTCTCTTTGCGTTTTTCTTCTATCTTTACGGCAAGAGCATCAACCTCTGCCAAAAGTTCATTACCGCTGATGGGCTTTGAAAGATATTCCGCAACACCGAGTTTTATCGCCTCTTTGGCATACTCAAACTTCTCATGACCCGTAAGTATAATTATCTCCATCCACGGAAATTCTTTCTTTATAAGCTTACTTAATGTAAGTCCGTCCATAAAAGGCATCTTGATATCCGTAATAACTATATCCGGCCTGAGTTTCTGAATCATCGGAAAGGCTAGTTCTCCATCACTTGCCTCACCACAAAATTCATATCCGTGCGCTTCCCAGTCTATCTTTTTCTTTATTCCTTCACGTACAATAAATTCATCTTCAACCAGAAAAATCTTTAACATAAACCCTTCAACCCCTTTAGTGAAATTAAAGTTCAATATATTTTTATTCTAACACGAAGAACTTCCGCACGCAAGTAATACCAATTTATGTATAGATTCAACTCTTCTATGCAAGACATTTAATGTGTTCCCGTTATCTTCATTCCATCCTTAACCGTTTTTCCGATATCATAAATAATAACTTCTCCATCCGTACCACCTTCCTCCTTCCAACGGTTGCAATAACCATTCTTTTCATTGTCAGCATTTTGATAAAATAAAACTTTTTCTCCGTTCTTATCCTCAATTTTTATCTCAAAGCTGATAAGCAATTGTCCATCACTAAGAAAATCTGATAAGTCAAGTCCATACTGCGGCAGTTCATAATCCTTCGGGACACAAAACGAACGCATCGGAAGCATATAAGTCCCCGACCACTTCCGATATACCGGATATTCACCGTCAACCGTATATTCCCCATTGCTTACCGGAACACTGTTACTGCCTTCAAGCTCAATCTTATAGCCATCTTCATTCAATTTCCTAAGGACAATTTTTCCGTCCGCCCTGATATCTTCATAATATATATCCGCCTCTGTCTTACCGTCGCCGTCAACATACCAAAAAGACGGTATAACCGTCACCTTTGAATACTCGTCATATCCTCCGACTGATTTTAACGAAAAATCAAATCGTGCCCCCAGTGGCAAACCTTTGTTTTTCCACAAAAAAGGTAATTTTGCAACATCCATTTTTCCGACTGTACTTTCCAAATCCGTGAGCTTTTTGTATTCAGTAAGCGTATTAAGTTCAAAATCGTAAAGCTGCCCTATAACCTGTACCTTCACTTTATCGACAGCCATCTGTTCTGCCGGCAGTAAATTAGCATGCACTCCCGGCTCCTGCCCATCCTCTTTATCAGCATCATAATTTTTGGCAACCGACCTGAAGCAGATTTCATATTCTCCCTCCGGCACCGTAACCGGTAAAACAAACTTTGTATCAGGCTCAATTTTTATCCATGTATCTGCGGATATTTTACTTCCGTCTGCACGGCACACCTCAAAAGGAAAGCTCACCTGATTATACAAAACATATTTTTTATAATCCTTAGTTCCATATCCCTTGGCATCAATATGTTCACCTTTATTGGAAACCTCCACCAAAAACTCCCTGCCGAGAATAAGTGCGGCACATTCCTCATTCGGTGCTTCTGCCTGATTCCACTTTTTTTGGTCCTCCGTTTTACCGTAACATACAACAGGCGTATGTACCGTTATTTTACCTGCATTGCTCATTGTCCTCGACATAACGGGCCCGTTATAGCCATGCTCCGTTGTGTATCCGAAAAACACCTGCATTTTTATATTGTATTCGCCGTTTGGCATTGTTGCAGGAATTGTAAGACTCATTTTGGCATCACCGCCGAGAAGCACCACATTGCTTGGAGATGGCGCGTTCCCTTTTCCCCACTCATCCGACATAACCACAGATTCCCCTATAAAAAGATAATCATTTCTAACCTCCGGCACATTGGCAACACCCCCTAGTGCCAATTCTATGCAGGCCCTTATTTCTTCCTCATCCGTAAGTGTCCCTATATCTACTGTCACAGGTTCAGTCACCGGCTCACAGTGTACATGCTCTGCAGCACTATATGTCCTTGTCTCAATCTTAGGATATACGTGCGTATTAAGAGAAACACTCCGACCAAGAACCTC
>JAZNXQ010000231.1:0-20869 GCA_045593945.1 Lachnospiraceae bacterium
GCCTGATAGCCTGCAAGAAAAGCGCTCTCTTCTCTTAAAAGTTCCTCCTGTTTCTTAAGCTTTTCAATCTTACCTATAATATCCTTAAGTCTGTCTTCTGCCTTTTTAATCTCATTCTGTCTGATATTCTCATCCAGATACCAGCCTGTAAAAGAAGTCGGATAGAGGACACTGTCGCCGCCTCTGTATCTTCCCTCGTCAAGGTCAAACCCATCAAATAACGGCACAGGATATCCCGAAATGCTATCCGGCGCAAGCTTATCATCCTCTGTAAGCTGTAAAATACCTTCTTTAACAACCAGGCCGAACGGAAGAAGCGGAAATGCAAGTACAAGCTGCTCCCTGTCTTCCTGTGACTTCTTAAGAAGATATTCGCCTCCATCCATAACACTATATCCATAGCAACGCTCAAGATAATCCTTTATCTTAGACTTTTCTTCTGAATCAGGAACGGCAAGACCTCTCCTGTAAGCCAAAATAAGCTTCTCAAGCTCTCCTGCATCCTTCTCAAGTTCAAGCCTCTGTGCAAGACTTCCCGCATAGCCTTTTTCAAGTTCATGCACAAGTTCTGCCGTATTTCTTGTATTATAAGCATCCTTCATTGCATCAACGCGTTTTTTACTCTCCTTTTGCGCCTCAACCTGAAGAATTCCTTCATGCAAAACCATATTAACGGCTGTAATATCCGCACTTACCTTTTCATAACCAAGTTTTGACGTAATAAGCTCATCATGAAGCTTTATGCTCTTATTCTCAAGCTCCTTCTTGGTTGCAAGAAGTTCCTCCATACGTCCTTTTATCTTTTTATATTCCGCCCCTATATCAGCACCGAATAAAAGCGACGTCTTGCTCCAAAGCTCTGAAAGTTGTTTTTTATACTCTCTTTCATTGTCCTCTGCAAGAAGCTGTCGATTGTTTAAAACTGCAAGTTCTTTATCTAGCTCTCTTTCTTTATCGCCGGACTGTGAAAACTCTTCCCTGTCCCGCAAAACTGCTTCTTCCTGCACCTTAAGTTCCTTAGAAAGAACTGCCTCTTCCTCATCCTTAAGACTCTTTATCTGTGCTGCAAGCAGGGCAAGACTCTTGGAAAGTTCACCCTTATCCTTCATTGCGTTATCAATTGTCTCTTTTAATTTGTCCCGTTCACCACGGTAATAAATATAGTCAAGATAATCGTTGGCACTTTCCTTCTGCTTTAAGTCAGCAGTTATACCAAGTACCATGCCTTCCATATCCGCAATTCTGTCTTCTTTAAGCTTAAGCTCAGCAGAAAGCTCCTGCGCTCTTGCCTCTTCAATACTTATCTTAACAGTATCAGCCTGTCTTTTGGCCTCCTGCAAAGCCGCTTTAATCTCAAGTCTTTTATCCGCAAGCTGCATTCTTTCTGCGTCATCGGATTCCGTCATTTTACAGATAGAATTATACACTTTAACAAGCATATCTTCCGATGCTTCTTTTGCCTGATATGCCGTACCAAGTCCGTTTATCTGCTCTGCAAAGCCTTCCAGCACCTCTGTCTGCCTGTCGTAATTCTTGATGTCGCTCTTTTTCCTGGATAACTCCACAAGCTTGTCCTTAATGTCAAGAAGCGTCTGCGCCATAGGGTCTTCCTGCACACTCTCGTCAAGAATCTTGTTGCGGAAGGACTTTTGGATAATCTCGCTGATAAACATATCCTCAACAACTTTGCGCGTTGTCTTATAATTTGTCTCGAAATATGTTCTTACATGACCCTCGGTCTTGTTGATGCCCCTGATAATCTCCCATTCACTTTCATAAATACCGTACTGGCTTATAAAACGCTGATAATCTCCCTTGCGATCGAAAATCTTGATTTCAAGGCTGTAATCTTTCTTCTCAAGGTCACGAAGATATGCCTTAAGCCCGTTATATGTAACTCTCTCCGTATCACTTTTCAGCGGAAGATTAACAATATCATTGGCATTAAACTCTCTGTAAAAAATACAGTAATTGAAATATTCTACCGACGCGGTATCTTTTGAACCCGACTGCTCCTCAGTATCATCTTTAGAAGCTCTTCTTGCACAAAAGCCCGTCGTCATATATTTATAACCGTCTTTGATGTCCCCGTCATTTAAACGCCACTCAATAAGCGAATGAATAACCGTGTTATTATTACTGCTTCTGAACAACTTCTCTATCGGCTGCTTCTCATCAAGTGTACAATTGGGAAGCATATTCTGTAAAAGAAGGAGCATAAGCACACTTTTACCGCCACCATTGGCAAGGTCATATATGGTATTCTTGCCCGACAATCTGAGAACGAAGTCATCATAATACTGTGTACCGAAATTATATTTTACATTATTCACGCGAATTCTGTTAATATGCGGCATTATGCTTCCTCCTCCGTCTTCTGATTCATTATCTCAAACAAGCGTCCTTTGTTATCCCTAAAATAGCTCTCCGCAAGTGCCTTGAAACGGTTACGCGGATAATATCGCTCCTGCGCCTCTGACAAAAGTCCCTGGGACACCATAAAATTGATTACAAGCTTTACAAAACCAGCCTTAGTCGTTTTAACGGCACGGATAGTTTCTTCCCTGCCGGCAACCGGAAGATCTGCCCAGGTAAGTGCAACTGCCTTAAAGCTTGCTTCCTCCGATTCATTGTTAACAAGTACTCCAAGCGAACGGATGATTCCCGAAAGCGCTGTATCCACACTTTCTACAACATCCGATATTTTAATATATTCCGTGTAATTATAGCTGCCGGAATCGTTATAGAACTTAGTAATCATTATATACATGATAAAATAGCACAAATAAAGTTCTCTGTTCAGTCTGATTCCGAGGGCTCTTTTAAGCTCCTCATTACTATAACCAAACACTCTGTTATTCTCTCCTGCCGTAACATAAAGAGTGTTCTGATACTCATACATTGAAAGATTTAATTTTTTAAGGAGCGCCTGAACAATATCATATACTTCCGGATTATTGCTGTAATCATCATAAAGTCCGGGATAACTGTTCTGTCCGACTTCTTCACCCTGAATAAGCTTACCCGCTATCTCGAGGGCCTTATCTAAGCTTCTCTCATCCATTACTGTCTGCTCCTTTCAAATCTTACGTTACTAACCTCAAATACCTTAAGCAGTCTCAAAGTATCCTGTGATTCCTCCGGCATTATAACCTTAAACTCATAACTTCTGTATTGCTCAAATTCCGGCTCCTTCATAATCTCCGCCATTATTCCTTCAAGGAAAGTGTCAGGCTTACTCATAAACGCTTCAACCTCATATTCCTTCTTCTGGCAAAGATGAATAAGAAATGTATAATAATCGCCGTTACGGAACAATTCTTCTCCAAGTCTCATCTCTAAAGCCTCATTCCACTCCTTAAGCGAAAAACTTCTTCTTTCCTTAAGCGCCTCAAAAAGGCTCCAGATAAAGAACCTGAAATTACCCGTAATACGCTTGTCCTCTATCTCATCTTCATATACGTAATCCGTAATCTCGACATTCTTCTCAATCTTCTCGGCAACCTCTGTCTTCTCCGGTGCCATAAGAAGCATATCGTCAATAACCGAAAAACTGAAAAGCTTCCTCGTATTGAGCCCGAAAAGCGGCTCCGCAAAAAGACTTAGAAGCTCCGGCTTATCCTCCTGCATAAGAAGGGACATTGCCTCTTTAAAATCAAACGTTGTCCTAAGTCTTGAAAGCTTAGCCTGCTCAATCGCCTCGTCCGTTCTCTTCTGAAGCTCCGTACACGCACTAAGAAGCTCGCTGTGCTTCTGAATTGCCTTCTTAAGCTCCATATCAAGACGGTAAATCTCTTCAAGTGCCTGAACGCTGTCCTGCTTAGCCCTCTCAAGTGTCTTCTCAAGAAGTTCCTTGTTCTTGTTAAACATCTTCTGCTCATCGGCAAACCAACGTATACCTGTCTCAACAAATTCCTCAAAAGCCTTAACTCCCTGAAATACATCGTTACTCAGAAGTGTAAGTACCTCGTTACGCTTCGCGTTAAGTCTTCGAACCTCGTTATTGATTCGACGTACAACATCAGTACCGCCCTTGAAGTTCTGCGACTTAATCATTTTTTCAAGAAGGAGCTGCGCCACGTTGATGTCGCTTCCCTCCTTGACTTCCTTGGTATCAAGGTAAAACTCAATGCCTTCTGATGTTACGGTATAGACAACCTCATCCTCTTCAAACCTGCTGTCGAAATACTTCACACGGATGCTCTTTTTTACCCTGTCTGCAGGATCAAAATACTCGTATGTAAAAGGCTTGCCTCCATTGGTAATCTTATCAAACACATAGGATGCAAGTTCCTCTCCCTCTTCTTCAGAAACCGGCAGCCTGAAGTCCCTCTTAATCAGTTCCAGCAGAAATTCCTTATACTCCTCGTATGTGACGCCCTGCTCCTGAAAATTATTCTTATCAATAAAAAACCTGAGAAGTGCCATCACAATATATCCCATGTCGAGCTCTTCAAAACGCCCCTCACGGTACTGCGAAAACGACATATTCGTCAAACAAAAGAAAGGATAATAACGCTTAAGATTCTGAACACGCTCACCGTGTTCCCCGATAATATCATGAATTAAAATATGCTGATTCATCATAATCTGCGCTTCTCCTCCTTTCTCTCAGTAAAATGTGGTCATCTTCTCCCACAATAACTACATATAGTATATTATATAAGAAAATAGTACTATTATCAAGGCCATTCTCCTGTAACAGCAAACATTTTTTTACTTGCCAAAGAACTGTTTGTTTGATATATTAGGGGTAGTATTTTGAAAGGTGATAATGATTATGAAGAACGTGAAAAACGTAAAGAAAACAAAGAATGTCAGCAAAGGTAAGGAAGAAGAAAAAAAAGAACCTTATACCCTGAAACAATTTTTGATTGACACTGTACAGGTAGTCGGTTCTGCTTTGGTTCTGACCTTCTTTATATTAATATTTATTCAGCCAAGTGTTGTGGACGGTCCTTCAATGCAACCGACCTACTATTCCAAGGACTTTTTGATTTTGTGGAGACACGGAGATATTAAGCGCAATGATATCATTGCTTTTGATTCAAACAATCCAAAGCATGACGACTATATAAAGAGAGTTATCGCGATAGAAGGTGACCACCTAGTTATTTCCGACAGCGTGGTTACGGTAAACGGGGAAGTTATTGATGAACCCTATATCAAAGAAAGCACCTTTAAAGGCGAAGTAGATATGACTATATCCGAGAATTGTGTGTTTGTTATGGGTGACAATCGTAACGACAGCCGCGACAGCCGTGTTATGGGTGAGATTAACCTTGACGATGTCATTGGCAAGGTTGTTATCAACTTCAACAAACTATTCAGATAAACAACCACATATTCAAAACTTACAGCAAGTAAACACTGTTTACCCAGAAAACATAAAGCTTTCGCAAACAGACTTAAGTCGTTTTGCGAAAGCTTTTTTTATCATATAATTATTCTTCCCATGTCACAGAAGTATCCTGTGATGTCTCTAAAGTCTCATCAATAAGTTTGATAAGCTCAAGTAAACTCCTGAAATTCTGCTTCTTATCCTCGTTAAGCCACTTAACAGAACCCTGCCATGTTGAATTACGAAGAAATTTAATATCCACCAAAAATGACTGCTGAACTTCTTTTTCCACGATGTCACCTCAACTATTTGTCTTATGATAACATCATTATAATAATCATCGGTAACATCTTAGTCACAAAACATATTTTTTGCAATTAAGTTTTTTTACAATTCTGTTCTTCCCTCAAGCGCCCTAAGAAGCGTAACCTCATCAATATATTCAAGGTCACCGCCGACAGGCACACCACTTGCAATTCTGCTCACGCGTATACCGGTAGGTTTGATAAGTTTACTAATATACATCGCTGTGGTCTCTCCTTCAAGAGAAGAATTGGTAGCAATAATTACTTCATTCACATCTTCTGCCGCAAGTCGCTGGATAAGCTCTTTAAGGCGAATATCATTTGGTCCGATACCCTGAAGCGGCGAAATTGCCCCATGAAGCACATGATAAAGACCTTCATACTTACCAGTCTTCTCATATGCTGCAAGATCTCTGGTATTCTCGACAACCATTATTACGCCCGCATCTCTTTTGTCACTTTTGCAAATCGGACAATATTCCTCATCCGTAAGTGTAAAACATCTCTTGCAATACCTTATATTCTCCTTGGCCGTTACAAGTGTACTCGCAAATGCCTCTACGCGTTCCTTCGGCATATTAATTATGTGAAACGCAAGCCTCTGCGCAGACTTGGCACCAATACCGGGAAGTGATGCAAACTCTTCAATTAATTTGTTAATATGACTGCTGTACATTTCCATTAGAAAGGAAATCCTCCGCCTAATCCGCCCAAACCGCCGGTTACTTTTGCCATAGATGCGTTAGTTGTCTCTTCCATCTGTCTCCATGCTTCGTTAGTTGCGGCAACTATTAAATCTTCAAGCATCTCTATATCATCGGGATCTACTACTTCAGGAGAAAGTTTAACCTTAACAACTTCCTTCTTACCTGAAATCGTAACTTCTACGGCGCCGCCGCCTGCTGTTGCGGTATATTCCTTCTCTTCAAGTTCCTTTGTTGTCTCCTCCATCTGCTTCTGCATCTTCTGCGCCTGCTTCATCAGATTGTTCATATTACCGGGCATTCCCATTCCTCCGGGAAATCCTCCTCTTTTTGCCATTTTAAAAATCTCCTTCCAAATTATATATTTCCGTCCTCTGACGCAATCTCCTCAATCGGCATCTGTATCATCTCCTGTGCCTTAATAAACACATTCTTTCTCATACCTTCTTCGGAAATAAGTTTAGTCTCAACGGTAATTCTTTTCTTGATTGCGGAAGCAATAACTTCTTCCACATGTTCCTTTGCCTGAGGCCTCTGAAAATAATCTAATGCCATGCTGTTATTAGAAACAAGCACGAGCCTGCTTTCACCGGCTGTCTGGTATTTACAAAACCTGATAAACTTCTGTGCCAGCATATCCATCTTAGGAATAAGCGACGGAAGTTCATTAACCGCTGCCTGTACATCCTCCGGCACCGCTATCGGCATATTTTTAATCTCTTCTTTCTCTTCCTCGGAAATACCCTGCTCCGGCACCTCTTCTTCCTGTTTAACAAACACTCCCTCTTCAAGCTGCTTCTCAATAAGGCTTAAACGGTTAAACACGGATTCAAGGTTCGTCTCCATAGCCGGACGCATAAGTTTGATAAGTGCAATCTCTACCATTACTCTCTTCTGGACTGCATTACGTATCTGTCCCGACAACTCAGAAAATACTCGTATATATCTCATAAGCACTTCCGGCTCCACAACTTCGGCCTCATCGATAAGCGCCTTGAGATTCTCCGCAGACACATCAATAACATCCGACGCATCCTCCGTTGTCTGAATCAACAAAAGATTCCTCATGTACCATGTAAAATCCACAACGAACTGGCTAAGCTCCCTGCCCGTCATGATTATCTCTTCAAGCTGCTTAAGCGCACCTTTTGTATCATTCATTACAATATTACGGAAAAGCTTGCTGAAAACTTCCGTATCTACCGCGCCAAGAGTCTCAAGCACATTCTCATATGTGAGTTTCTGCCCTATATAAAATGCAAGGCATTGGTCAAGAAGGCTAAGCGCATCTCGAAGTGCACCGTCCGCAGTCTTCGCAATATACTTAATAGCCCTTTCTTCTACCTCTATATTCTCGGCTTCCATAAGCTCTGTAAGCCTGTCAGCTATTGTTTCAACTGAAATCCTCTTAAAATCATATCTCTGGCAACGCGAAAGAATGGTAACCGGAATCTTGTGAACCTCCGTTGTTGCCAAAATAAATATTACATATGACGGCGGCTCTTCAAGAGTCTTAAGAAGCGCATTAAAAGCTCCTATTGACAGCATATGAACCTCGTCAATAATATAAACCTTATATTTACCTTCTGTAGGAGAATATTGCACCTCTTCCCTGATATCTCTGATATTGTCTACACCGTTATTGGATGCCGCATCTATCTCTATAACATTCATGGACACACCATCGCGAACTGCCCTACAGCTTGCGCACTCATTACATGGATTACCGTTTACCGGATGCTCACAGTTAACAGTCTTTGCAAAAATCTTAGCAACCGTTGTCTTACCGGTACCTCTCGTACCGCAAAACAAATAGGCGTGCCCTATGCGGTCCGCCTCAATTTGATTCTTTAAAGTTGTAACTATATGATCCTGTCCCTTGACATCCGAAAAGCTGTCAGGTCGCCATTTACGATACAATGCCATGTAAGACATGCTAAATCAGCTCCATTTATCAATAACATACTTGCAAACCCCGCACTTCGTGCTCATTGTCTGCTGCGCAGACGGTTTGCTCTACCCTTATCGAACATTATACCCTACTTTGGCAAAAAGTACAAAGCCTTTTTTTAATCATTAAGCATCAAAGACAATATCTCTTCGTCAGTCTGCTTCATTCCTTCACGCCCCATGGTACTTATAGTATCTATAGTCTTCTCTATATTATCTTTTACAAGGCCTTCACCTGCTCCGAAAGCATAATTATCCATCGCCATATAATGGCCCAAAATGGCCGCATCTACTGCTGAAGCGATCTTTGCAGCACAGGAAGATTTTGCACCGTCGCAGACAATACCCGACACATTGCCAAGTGTATTTGTAATAGTCTTTTCAATTACGGAAAGAGGCGCATCATGCAAATACGATATAGCCGCACCGCTTCCGCAGGCCGCACTTACCACGCCGCAATATGCCGAAAGCTTGCCGATACCGAATTTCAAATGAATCGCCAAAAGATTACTGAAAACAAGTGCCCTGTATAATTTCTCAGCAGATACATTAAGATGCTTTGCATACACTATTACAGGAAGAGATACCGTCATTCCCTGATTGCCGCTGCCCGAATTAATCACAACCGGCATTGTGCAACCGCTCATTCTGGCATCAGAACCTGCCGCGGGATATGCTCTTGCAACAAACTTTACATCCTCACCGTAATTTTTAATAATGGTTTTACCGACATTGGCACCATAATCTCCGCTAAGGCCTTCCTTAGCTATCGCAAGATTACAATTAATCTGTCTGTCGAGCACTTCTTTTACATCATCTATATCAACTTCTTTTACAAAACGGTAAATCTCCTCCAATGTCATTGCTTCTTCATCAGCAACATCGGATGCTTCCGTCTCCCCGCTGACCATGGGTGCATTTTCCTGTCTCGAAAAAAGTACCTCGCCATTTTTTGTTATAGACACAATATTTGTATGACACTCTGAAATCTCAACTGTAACAGTTGTATTAAAATCCGTTGCCTCAACAATTATATGAAGCTTGGAAATGCCGTTAATAATCTCTACAGAACATATCCCTTTAGAAAGAAGCCTTTTCGTCTCCTCGACATCCTCATCTTTAACATTCTTAAGAACTTCAAGACCATATTCAGCATTACCTGCGAGTGCACCGAGCACGGCACTTGTATCAATACCTCTCATATCTCCTGTCGTAGGTACGATAACACTTTTAACATTTTTAATTATATTACCGGAGCACTTTACCACAAGTTTTTTAGGCATACTTCCAAGCACTTCCCTGGCTTTTGCTGCCGCATATGCAACGGCAATCGGTTCCGTACAGCCAAGTGCCAAAACCAGTTCCTTCTTTAACGCATTAAGATATTTTGAGTATATTTTGATATCCATGTCAGCCTCCGTAACAACTTTTATTTAAGGCTATTATATAACCCAATATTCTCAAAATCATCATTAAAACATGTAATTAATGTGCAAAATCAACTACAATTTGCCATTCTTCCTTAAGCTTTTCCATACTGTAAGCTGCATTCGCAGGACTTGTGGACGGGCATTTTATAATGTTCCTGCCCGTAACTTCCCTGCAATATTTTTCATATAATCTGTACGCCGTAGCACCGTTTGCGATAATCTTTTCTATATTCGCACTTTTAAGAATCATGTTAATGTCTGCCGGAACTACGTTGCGGATACTGCTGTCACTTGAACCTATGATGTCGCACTCCAAAACAACATCCCAAAGTGCAAACCCATTGCGTAAAAGCAGCGCCTTTTTCTCTTCTATGCTTGTCGGCACTTCCTCATCCGTAAGATTTGCAATCAACCGCCAAAAACGGTTCTGCGGATGCCCGTAGTAGAAGTTCTCTTCCCTGGATTTAACCGACGGAAATGTACCGAGAATCAATATTCTTGAATTCTCGTCAAAAACGGGGTCAAATGTAGTTTTAACTCTTATATACTCTGCCATACCTTGCTCCTTTTATGAAAAAAGCTGTCATGCACATGCATGACAGCTAAAACTCTTTTAAAACCGTGCATCCGGTTTTGAATTTGCTTCATGGGCGTTACCAATACAGTTAACTCGGCCCAGGCAACCTTACGGCACACAGAAGGTTTTACTTAGTGCTGCTCCATTCCTGACCTGACACGATTCATAAATTTCTGTTGCGCAAGACCCAAACGTCATCGCCACTTATAATGGCCTGCCCCACAAAGACAAACCCGAGACCGGATATCACCCCTGCTGGAGCGGATTGCAGGTACAGGGCACCGCTAACTCCCCGGCTGCACGGACTTTTAGTATAAAATATTATGATTTATTTGTCAAGGAATTTAAAGCGAGTACTCACAAACAAATTCTATACATAATATTTCTCCCACTTATCAATAATCTCTTCACACTTATCTGCATCGTAATCGGCAACTGCTTCTCCAAGCATTTCAAAGAAAACTTCCTCTTCTTCTTTGTAAGTAAATTCAGCCATATTATTGAATATTTCCATTGCAACATCCATATCCAAATCTTCCATTGCCGCTCTAATTTCCTCAAAGAATACTTCCAACTCAGATGCAGTAATAGCTCTGCCTTGTCCTTCTTCCTTTTTTTCTTCGGGAAAATAACTCCTCAGTATATCAATATAACTTATGTACAACTGCAACATATCATCCGTACTGCTATGAATTAATTCCTCGTCCTTTTCATTTCCGGCCTTTTCCAATCTTGCAGCCATTTCATATAATTCCATAGCTCCAACTTGTTTGGAAGCACTTTTTAGTGCATGTACTTCAATAGTATAAGCCTTCCAGTCTTCCTTTTCTTCAAACTCCTTGATTATTTTGGCTTTTCTCGGAATCGCCTGATAATAATCCTTTAACACAGCCCAGAACAAAGCCTCTGTTCCCAAAAGTCTTAATGCGGATCCTGTATCTAAACCTTCTATTACAACACTCACAATGTCCTTATCTTGCGTTGTCTCTTCACCTGCAACAAGGAACACTTTCTTAATCTTTTGCTTAGGAAGCCAATTACGAAGTTTAGAGAGCATTGTTCTCATTTCAATAGGCTTTGCCACAAAATCATTCATGCCTTCTGCCAGAAACATTTCTTTCGTTCCGCTTACTGCATTTGCGGTAAGCGCAATAATCGGTATTTCGTCATATTCCTTATGAAATCTTCTGATAATATGGGTAGTCTCCACGCCATCAAGTTCCGGCATCATATGGTCCATAAATATCAGGTCGTACATTTTGTTTGATATTTTTTCGATTGCTTCTTTTCCGCTAAGAGCTGTTTCAATTTTCATCTGTAGCGGCTTAAGTAATCCTTCTGCAACAGTCAAATTAATTGCATTGTCATCTACTATCAGAATTTCCGCATCAGGAGCAATAAACTCAAACTCTTCTTTAGCATAAAAACCAAATCCGGCATTAATATCATCACCATTAAAAATCGATGCAATATTAAGTACATAAACCGGTTTTTTAACAACCATAAGATTAGGAATATTAAGCTTTACCGTAGTTCTGAAATCAATCATAAGAACCGCAGTAATATTTGTATGTTTTTTTACAAACTCTTCAACCTCTACAGAGAACATTCCCTGACCCACAAACAAATACTTAATTCCTTCATTGAGAAGAACATCCAGATCTTTCTCCGATTCAAGCACAGTAAACGGAATGCCAAGATACTCCATATCTTTTTCAATATGGTCTCTTAAGAATCCGTTAGCAACCAATCCTGCCGCTTTTATAGAGTTTTTATCGTTAACCTCAACCGACGGCTTTTCATCAAATATCTGTTGCGGAATCCAAAAAGAAAATGTACTTCCCTTTTCATATTCACTTTCTACAGTAATATCTCCACCCATCAGTTGTACAAAACTACGTGAAATCGCAAGACCCAAACCTGTACCTTCAATATTTCTGTTACGCTTACTGTCAAGCTGCTGGAAAGACTGAAATAATTTGGACAAATCTTCCTTTTTAATTCCTATACCGGTATCTTTAACGGCAATCTCTAAGTTAATCTTATCTTTTTCTGTTCTGGTATAACCTACTTTAAGAACAACCTGACCCTGCTTTGTAAACTTTATCGCATTATTGGAAAGATTGATGATTATCTGTTTAATTCTCTCACTATCTCCGATAAGTTTACATGGAATATCCGGTGCTATATCCAATATTAATTCAATATCCTTTTCACCAATTCTTGTATTTATAATATTGGCAACATCATTAATGATTGACATCGGTTCATACTCAACATCTTCAATCGACATTTTTCCCGATTCAATCTTAGAAAAATCAAGAATATCATTAATAATATTAAGCAAAGTCTTTCCCGAAGAAATAATCTGACCGATATATTCTCTCGCAGCAGCCGGCAAGTCTTCACGAAGAGCCATCTCTGCCATACCTATAACCGCATTCATCGGAGTACGTATCTCATGACTCATATTAGCAAGAAAGTCTGACTTCATACGCGCTGCCCGTTCGATTTCCTTGTTTGCCTCGATTACTTCATATCTGTCATATGCCATGTCTGATATTATCTCAGCCATTTTATACAAAAAATTTGTAGCACGTCCTAATTGTCCTTCACTGATATAAGGAACCTTTTTTGCAGCTTCCACATAATCATCAGGATCCACCTGTATTTCCACTGCATACTTTCGTAATTGTTCCTCATCTAACTTCTTGGTGCGAACCTGTCCACCCGTAATACAACCAATCATTTCTCCGTGAGCCATAATCGGTGCCGCAAAATCAATAAGTCCCGCATGACAATTATATGTTACGGAATGTCCCATTTTAAGAGCAAGCTCCGTTCCGTTTTTATCACAATGCTCACAACGCTGCCTGCCTATTGGTGATTTCTTATTGAACAATTTGCAAAAATCAGTAGAACTGCTGTCATGTGTTAAATTAACACCTTCTTCATCAGATATACCTATTGTAACACCAAGAACGTTCTCAAAAGCCTCTTGTATCAACTGAAGCGTATTTATGTCTATCAAATCTATCAGTTTGTGTTTCTCTTCTATCTCTTCTATTTCTAATCTGACATCATCCATTACAAATATCTCCTTTATCCAATTATCTGGTGTATCGTATCAACAAGCTGCTTACATTCTATGGGTTTAAGCAAATAACCCTGCGGCTTCATGGACAAAACTTTTCTAATTTTCTCCGTATCATTAATACCGGTCAAAAACACTACCGGTATATCCTGTGTCTTAGGATTGGCACGAAGTTTCTCCAAAATCACGGTTCCGTCTTCTTCCGGCATTTCATAATCCAAAAGAATCAAATCCGTAGTTTTACGTTCCAAAAATTTAAGTCCGATTTTTCCGTTAACTGCAGTAGCAACATTATAATGATCTTTAAGTTCCGTCTTAATCAAACGAAGCATCATCGGATCATCGTCTATAACAAGAATCTGCTTCTGCTCATCGGCAGTTGCCTGAAGTGCCTGCTCTGCCATTTTCGCCCTTTCTGCTGCTTCCTGCTCACATTGTTCAAAATATTTAAGGATTCGATCTTTTATATTTGCTGCAGAGATAGGGCGATAAAGAACCATTTTTACCAGTTCCGGCCTCAATCGTGAATACTCATCGCACAATTCCGGCTCACCAATTAAAATAAGCTTCTGATGCTTTCTATCAACTGCTTCAAGTGCCGTGAGAAGCTTCATAACTTCATCCTTCGGTTCTGCCGCAAAACAATATACAAAAATATCCGGCTGAAAATATGCGATATGGTTAATAACGTCTCCGCCTCGGTTAGAAGTAGTCATACATTCAAATTCATCATTCATTACATAAAAGAAGTCATCTATAGTACTTCTGTTTTTACCTGCCAACAAAATTTTGTATTTCATAAACTCTCCCACCCTTTCGATTGTTTTCTGATTATTCTAATATTTTATCACTTTTTTTAGAAAAAGTGAATAGTTATATAGTCTTGTGTCATGATATATATACTTAAACAAAAATTATTTCTATACAAAAAAACGGGCGGAGAAAATCTCCGCCCGAATCGTTTAACGCTTATGTATTATTTCTCAACTGCAGCGTCGGGAGCGTTCTTCTTAACGCTTGCGATACCGTTCATACAGCCGTCTTTGCTCTTATAGCCTTCTGAAGCAGCGATAACTTCGCCGTTTCTTGCTTTGAGTCTGAATCTGAACTCATCTGCCTTATCCTTGTATACTTCATACTTAGGATGCTTAACTGCAACTACATCTGCAACTGTCTGATCTTCAACGTCTGCTCCACAGTTATTCTTAACACTCTCGATACCGTTAAGGCAAGCTGCCTCTGTTGTATAAACTTCTGATGTTGCGATAACTTCGCCATTACCTGCTTTAAGGTCAAATTTGAAACCTGTAGCTGTCTGCTTTACTACGAATTTTCCCATGGTGAAATCCTCCTCATATATTTTATTATTAATAATGCAGTTATTATAACATAACATTCGACTTTTTTCAACAAATGTCTTATTTATTTTGCGGCCACACAGGAAAATCTTCCACTGCCTCTGCCGCAAAAAACTCCAGCACCAGCCTATCCTGCTCAAGTTCTGCCTCTGCTTTCGCATCATTTATTCTTGTAAGTGCCATCTCTGCGAGCTTCTCATAATAATCCGATTCCTGCTCATCAAACCCGAGCTTTGCCGCCTGTCTGTATGTAATACAGTCAAGCATATCTTCGTATGC
Organism: Lachnospiraceae bacterium; assembly: GCA_045593945.1. Lineage (GTDB taxonomy): Bacteria > Bacillota > Clostridia > Lachnospirales > Lachnospiraceae > SIG300. The sequence continues at coordinate 15,039 of JAZNXQ010000231.1, forward strand.
ATATGCTATTCTCCAGAAACGATGAGTCTCCTCATCAGTCTCACGATAGAGCCAAAGCATATCATACACCCTCTGATAATCTCCGTCCGCCAAATCCCACTCACACATATTGGGAACAGAAAACCTGTCACCATCAACTATCTCCACATGGACAATACCAATCGTATATGTAATAAGACCGACATTAATTAACACAAAGAATATGATTGCCGTAATTTTAAGAATAAAACTAACCGGTCGTCTTTTTTTCTTAGTAGCCATCTACCACAACACCCAGCCTTTCCTCAATAGCTTTTGCAAAAGCCTCCAGCTTCTCATCCGCATAATAATACGGCTCCTCATCCGCAATCAAAGCTTCAACCTCTTCCCTGCTAACACCGAACCACACCGTCCAGTCAAGTATCACTTCTTCAATAAAAAGGTCAAAAGCTTCCTCATTACGCTCACTTATTTCTTCATAAACTCCCATATTGGGAAGCAAAACCTTATAACCGTTTTTAAACGTATAATACCAGTCATACTCGCTAAGTGTATCGCTCTCTCCGCGAAGGTATTCAAGCACCCCGTAAAAGCAACTCCTGTATTCCAAAACATCATAATAATACAATGCCATCTGGCTGTAATCATATGTCTTGGGATTCTCATAATCATAAAGATCGTACTTCTGAACAAACAAAAACAGCTTATCATATTCGTCTGTTTCGTAAAATCCATCCAGAGTTTTAATATAATTTAGCGGAGGCTTGGGCTGAAAAATCTCTCCTTCAACATACAAATATGTCCCAAAAGAAATTATTGTAGTAATAATAAACATTATTATAAGTCCGATTAAAACTCTGGAAAGCACTTTATGAACGATATCTGATTTACCGGCTTCGATTACCTTCCTTGCCTCTGCCTCGTTCTTTGCAATCTCTTCATTAACTTCCTTCTGTCTCTGATACGCAATTAAATTCTCCTGATTACAATAAGGACAGCGTAACTGGTCGGCTCCTACTTCGCCACCGCAAAATGTACATTTCATCTGTCTCTATCCTTTCTTTGTCAGTCTTCGTGTCTGGAAACAAGCGCTTCTGAAAACGGCTTAAAATTCTCCTCGTTAAGTTCCTCGAGTGCAAGCATACTCTCTATCTCGTCTCCGGTAACCTTAACCGTCTCCGTCATAAAATTCTTTATATCCGCATAGATTTCTTTAAGAAGAGTTTCATTGCCGATAAGTCCCTTGTCCGTATAGCTTTCCTCTGCCGAAAGCATACCTCGGATTCCATAATAAAGCACCCAGTACATGATGCCTTCCCTGGATTCTCTGCCGGCATTATCCCCCATATCTTTGTAATAATCCCAGAGTTCATTCAGTTTCATATAATAGTAATAAGCATCGGCAACCTGCGTATATTTGTCAAACTTATATCCGTAAATAAAATTCTCATCAACATATTCGGTAAGCTCTTTGTACTGTCCTTCGGAATAATACTCTTCCAACTGCTTGAGCCACTTTTCTTCCGTACTGTTTTCCGAAGTATTGTGTATTTTAGCGGATACAGAAGATATTAGGACAGCCACCAAAGTAAGTACTATAAGCGCTACAACAATAATCGCAATCTTATGTGAAAAAAAGCTTACTATTTTATCGGGCAATGTCTTCTTCATTTCCCTCCTGTCTTTTTGCAAGCCTTTTATCTTATCTTCATGACGCTTCTTTGCAACGCTCTCTATCTCATGAAGACAATGTGCACAATGTGTGGCATTCTTCAAAATAGCCGCCCCGCAATAAGGACAAACATTATTTTTCGCCATTGCCTTTTTTCTCCTTTTCAAAAGCTACTCTTATACGTAAATCTGCAAAAAAATCCGAAAGCATCTTACTGCATTCTTCTTCAAGGACTCCTCTTACTATCTCCACCTGATGATTAAACTGTTCCACCTGTAAAAGATTGAGAATAGAACCTGCGCAGCCTGACTTAGGACTCATACAACCGATATATACCCTCTTCATTCTCGCCTGAACAATCGCTCCTGCACACATCTGGCACGGCTCAAGAGTCACATACATATCGCAGTCTTCAAGTCTCCAATCGCCCATAACCTTGCTTGCCTTGCGGATTGCATTGAGTTCTGCATGTGACAGAGTATTCTTGTCGATTTTACGCCTGTTGTATCCTCTAGCAATAATTTTATCCTGATATACAATTACGCATCCTATCGGCACTTCTCCTATGGAAGCGGCCTTTTTTGCCTGCTTAAGTGCCTCTTTCATGTATTTTTCTTCTTTGTTCATGTTGCACCTTTGAATTAATTTTGTTATATTGTATTATAAACATAAAGAATTAGGAAAGCAAGGAAAGAAACATGATTATACAGGGATTTTCAAAAACCTCTCTACTAGATTATCCGGGACATATTGCAGCCGATGTTTTTACCGCAGGCTGTAATTTCCGTTGTCCTTTTTGCCATAACAGCGACCTTGTTCTCACACCTGCCACGGAATATTCTGAAGAAGAAGTTCTCTCAGTCCTTAAAAAACGCCGTGGGATTCTTGAAGGTGTCTGCATAACCGGTGGTGAACCTACACTTCAGCCGGATCTTTTAGATTTTATGCGCAAGCTTCGCGATCTTGATTACAAAATAAAGCTTGATACCAACGGATACCGTCCGGATGTACTTCGTGCAGTTCTTTCGGAAGGACTTGCCGATTATGTTGCTATGGATATTAAAAACAGCTTTGCAAAATATCCTCAAACCGCCGGTATTTGCGGCTTCAATACGAAAAAAATAAAAGAAAGTATCTCTCTTTTGATGAACTGTACTATTGATTATGAGTTTCGCACAACTGTTGTCCGTGAACTCCATACATCAGAGGATTTAACCGAAATAGCCCATATACTAAATGGCTGTAAACAGTATTTTCTTCAGAGTTTTAAAGACTCAGGCAATGTACTTGAGAACGGTTTTTCCGCTTACACAGATGAGGAAATGATTACTCTTTACAATATGATAAAACCTATCCTGCCCGTAGCAAAACTCCGCGGCATCGATATCGAAAGGAACCTGTAATGGATATCTCATATAAAACACAACGTCTGCTTCTTAAAACGCTTGACGTAACCTACTACCGACAGATTTTACATTTTTTAAAATCAAACTGCACGCTTTTCGAGCAATATGAGCGCGACAAGCCGGGGGATTACTACACTCCCGAATATCAGCATCAGGCAGTAGAATATGAATATCAGTTAATCCAAAAAAAACAGCACCTCAGGCTTTTTGTCTTCTTACATTCCAATCCCGACAAAATCATAGGCACTGTTTCCTTCAGTAATTTTAAGCACTTTCCTGCCCGCACCTGCGAAATCGGCTATAAGTTCGATCCGGATTATCATCATCAGGGCTATGCTCTTGAAGCCGTTGAGAAGGCTCTTGACATTATATTTTCAGAATACAATATGCGACGTGTAAATGCGTATATACAGCCATCTAACACGCCATCACTAAACCTTGTGTCCAACCTTGGTTTTACTCGCAAAGAGCTCGTTCCGAAATACGCCGAAATACGCGGTATTGCCCGCGATCACTATCTGTACTCACTTGACAGTCCTTACAGATAATATTATAAAACGATTTCTTTACACCAATAACCAAAGCTGCCGTTTGAATTTTCCCGCGTTTTGGAAGGATAAAAATCTCCAAAACCAAACATCTTTGCAAGTGTAGCTTCGTTCTTGCAATAGGTTCCGGGAATTCCCAAAAGGCAGCTTTCACCTTGTGTATCTGCCTCATTCTCTATAAGCAAAAGATATTTATACTTGTAATAGCTTCGTATCAGATAGATATTTTCATTAATCTCCCGTTTCGCTCCCGCAATCAAATCCAGATCTTTTATGTCCACCTTTAAACACATACGATGCGGTCTGTCCGTTCCTTCAAAAGCAATAACCTTCGGATATTTACAGCAAAGCTCTTCCCAGAGTGTCTTTTTAACAAAATCTTCTGTCTCTTCCGTTTCAACATCCCCTGCTGCCGGAGAAATTACTGCCGCACTGACAACCTCCTGTTCCGGTGCAGTATCTTCCATATGTTCATCACTTACAAATTTCTCCGGTTCAATCTCTGTATCCGTCCACGACGAAGCTAACACTTCATATGGTGCATCCTCTGTCGTCAGGTATATTCCGTGCATCTGATAAAGCGACATACCTGACTGCCTCGCAATATTATCCGTGCCAAATTTTATTTCTGCATTTATCCTTCCCTGTAAAACCCTACATTCTCCAATCTTAATACCTCTTAAATACTCCTCGATATGAAGCAGATACACGCTAAAAACCCTGCCCTCCTGCGCTCTCTGGCCGCTTATCTGAAGGTTAAGCTTTGCAAGTCCGTTCCTCGCTTCCAATTTAGCAAAGCCTACATTTTTACTTTTTCCCGAATCATCATATGCATGGATATACGAAACAACTCTTTTATAGTCCTGCAAAAAAAACACTTCCCTTTTTGACTAATATATTCGGGAAGTGTTAATAATATTACATTATCTGATTTGTGAAAACTTATTGCTGAGTGCAGCAAATTCCAAAAGAGTAAGACTCTCGCCTCTGACTGTAGGTAACCAGCCAAGTGCCTCTATAGCATCCGATATCTGCTCTTTGCTGAAATTTACCTCAGGAGAATTACTGAGTCCGTTAACAAGTGTCTTCCGACGTTGATTAAAAGATGCTCTTATAAGCTTAAACATAAGTGCCTCATCATCAACCTGAACCGGCGGCTCCTGATATCTTGTAAGACGTATTACCGCTGAGCCTACACCCGGTCTCGGAATAAAACAATTCGGCGGGACATTTGCGACAATCTCAGGCTTTGCATAATACTGTACCGCAAGTGACAGAGCACCGTAATCCTTTGTTCCCGGACCGACCTGCATACGGTCTGCAACTTCCTTCTGCACCATTACCGTAATACTCTCAATCGGAACATGGCTCTCAAAAAGCCCCATTATAATCGGTGTTGTTATATAATACGGAAGATTGGCCACAACCTTAATCGGTCTGCCTCCGTTATATTCCTCAGCAATTTTATTGATATCAACCTTAAGAATATCCTCATTGATAACCGTGATATTGTCGTAATCCTTAAGTGTCTCCGCGAGAATCGGTATCAGGTTCTTGTCAATCTCAACCGCAACAACCTTGCCTGCATTCTCTGCGAGATGCTGTGTAAGACTTCCGATACCCGGACCTATCTCAAGCACCATGTCGTCCCCCGTAAGGCCCGCAGAGCGGATAATCTTATCCACCACATGCGTATCGATAAGGAAGTTCTGTCCAAACTTCTTCTGAAACATGAAATTATATTTTTGAATAACCGCAATTGTGTCCTGCGGATTTGTTAAGTTAGCCATATGCCCTCTTTCCGAAACCCAACTGTCGCTTCGCGCCGCTTGTTTTCCTTTTCGCTATTTCATTATACTATAATCACCAATTCAATGTCGATACTTTTTTAAACAAACCTATTTTTATCCTTGCAAAACCTTTTGCATAATGTTATTCTTTTTGTGAATAAGTTATTTTTTAAAAGATTTGCCTTATATTCGGAGAATTATCATGAAAAAATCAACAACCGTTATCAGAAAAAAATATCCTTTAGACAGTTCGGCAAGCATACATCTTGCCTCCCTCAAAAAAGAATATTCCAATACCTTCAGATTTTCGGCTACTTTAAGCGAGGCTGTTGATCCGGATATTCTTCAAAAAGCATTTAATAATATCGCCGGAAGATTCCCCACTATTGTTGCCGGAATCAAGTCCGGTTTCTTCAATTACTATATTACACCGGTA
>JAZNXQ010000232.1:0-1742 GCA_045593945.1 Lachnospiraceae bacterium
TCTCCATATCCCGCTTACATATACCGGTAAAATGTTGCCAAATGTCCCTGCCTATTCCATAAGATCCTTCTTGGCATCGTATCCGTAATTCTTTATCAGGAAATCGCTGTCGCGCCATTCCTTTTTAACCTTAACCCAAAGTTTAAGATTAGCTTTCATCTCTAACATATCTTCAATCTCATAACGTGCCGCACTGCCGATTTTCTTAAGCATAGCGCCCTGCTTACCAATGATAATGCCCTTATGAGAATCACGCTCGCAAATAATCGTCGCATCGATGTCCATGATGTCGCCCGAGGGGCGTTCCTTCATCCTGTCGATCGAAACCGCAATTCCGTGCGGTATCTCATCATCAAGCGTGCGAAGTGCCTTTTCTCTTATAAGTTCCGCAACAATCTGACGCATCGGCTGGTCGGTAACGGTATCCTCATCATAAAAAGGAATTCCGTAAGGAAGATACTGATAAAAAACTTTCAAAAGCTCGTCCGTATTTTTCCCTTTAAGTGCGGACACGGGAACTATCTCCGCAAAATCATATATTTTACGATAGGTGTCGATAAACTGCAAAATCTCATCATTTTTAACAGTATCCACCTTGTTAATAACAAGTACTACCGGAGTTTTAACTTTCTTAAGAGTCTCCGCAATTCGCTGCTCGCCCGCACCCACATAATTGGTCGGCTCGACAAGCCATGCAATTACATCAACGTCCTTTAATGTGCGCTCCGCAACGTTAACCATATATTCGCCAAGTCTGTTCTTGGCCTTATGAATTCCCGGTGTATCAAGAAAAACTATCTGTCCCTCATCAGAAGTATACACCGTCTGAATCCTATTTCTCGTAGTCTGCGGTTTATTGGAGGTTATGGCAATCTTCTGACCGATAAGATGATTCATAAGTGTTGACTTACCTACATTCGGTCGTCCGATTAAAGCCACAAACCCCGATTTATAATTTGCATTACTGTTATCCATATATGTCCTCCTTGGGCCTGTTTTCAAGCCATACATATATTGTAATGCATTTTAACGGAAAAACAAAGCATTTTTTGGAAATGAAGTTTTCCGCAAGCAAAAAAGCTACTCCCCATACTCAAGCTTGCTTACCGACACCTCGTATGCGATTCGTTTTTCCCCTTCATTCTCATCTATTTTTTTCAAATACTCCCTGCTCTGGACGCGGCCCCAGATTTTAATTTTGCCGCCAACCTCAAATCCCGAAGCAAATCTTGCATTTCTTCCCCATGCAATACACGGGATATAGTCGGATTTACCGTAAGGACGGTTTACCGCAACAAGCAAATCGGCTATCTCTCTTCCGAGCGGAGTTTTTCTGTAAATAGGTGCTTTACAGATAAATCCTTCGAGATAAATCTGATTGGTTTTGCCGAACTCGTTGTCATCATCCACGATATTCCAGTCACGCACAAAAATCGATAAAACAAGTCTGTTTTTTGTGCCCTCATGGCGGTTGTAGGAACGGAACTGTCCGGACACCTCGACTAATTCTCCCCTGTAGTCACGCGTCACATCCACAAGCCTCTCCGATACCATGAGCGGAATTCTGTCATACTGGTTGCTTAAGCGGCTTACTGCCACTTCAAGCACATAAAAACCTTCCCCGAAGACCTCATGGCTGAACTCGAAGTCCGATACCACCTCCCCGATAATACTCACTCTGTTGTTTTCAATTACCTTATCTGTCATCATTGTATTTCTCCCTTTCTGACTGTATTTTTCAG
>JAZNXQ010000233.1:0-3360 GCA_045593945.1 Lachnospiraceae bacterium
TTACAGGAGGAATGATAGGTTATTGCAACGGCAGCGCAACACTTATCGGTACTGACGCTAAGCCCATAAGAGTGGAAAACTGTACAATTACGGCGCATTCGGATGCCGGTGGAATAGTAGGTTATGTTCATGGATATATTAATGTTTGCAAAGCGGTAATAAGTGACAATACAATTGGTGCATACAATAATATCGGTGGAGTTGTAGGGCGTCTTGACAGAATGTATTGGGACGGTTCGGGTGCAGATATAATAAGAGATGTTACAGTAACAGATTTTGTTGTAAATGAAATACATGCATATGATGGACAGCCAAACGGAATCGGCGGTGTAATCGGAAGAAATCAACGTTCGGTTATTCTTGATAATGTTACGGTTACCGGTACAGTGACGGACGGAGTTTATTCTACACAAATCAAAGCTGCCAATAATAAAACACGTACTGCAAAAAATAGTGTGGGTGGTCTTGTCGGAAGACATGAATCATATACTCTTGAATTGAATAACTGTAATACAAATCAGGTATATATTGCAACTGATATTGTGGCGTCAAGCGATAAGACAACATATGATTTAAGTGCCGGCGGACTTGTAGGTTCAGTATTAAGTACGATTGTATTTTCGGGAGAGGTAACATCTGAAAACAATTATATTGTTGCGCCTAATAAGAGTGAGACAAATACTACTATTATCGGAGTAGGTGGTTGTTTCGGTCTGATGATGGAAAATGGCACGATTGGAGTACTTAGCGGAAAAGAACTGGATTATTATGAAGGACTTAAGTCAATCGGTAATACCGTAGAAGGTAAATATGCCGGCGGTATGTGCGGATATGTAGGTATTACACTGGAACAGAATACTAATCTAAGACTAAAAAAACTTGTTGTAAAAGACGGAAGTGTTACTTCTGACTATGTTGCAGGAGGAGTTTTCGGAGAAATTTTGCCGGGATATACGGGTGTTGCCATACAGGCAGGAACAACCGATAATTCGGAGGGAACTTTTGATAATGTTATAAGTAATATGCAAATTTCCGGAACTATAGCCGGTGGTGTTGCAGGCAGCGTAGTTATTGTAGGTCCTCTTAGGTTAGAAAATTTTACAATTAAAAATAATACTATTAAGTCACAACAGCACACTGAAGGTGCAGTATGTTCTGTTGGAGGTGTTATTGGGCAGAATAGTGCAATATCAAAAAATACAGTAAGTATTTACAATGTAAAACTTAACGGCAATAGTATTACCGCAGAGGTTGCGGGAGAAAAGCTTCTTGCTACGGAAACAGATAAGATAGCAGTTGGCGGAATTCTCGGAAGAACATTTGTAAATGGTTCGGTAAATAACGGAGAATTGCGTATAGATAAGATAACTTTAGCTGCAGACAATATAATAGGTGTGGCAACGAAAGCAGCGCCTGCAGCAGTTAAGCTTATAAAAAAAGAAGGGGAGTCATATGTTCTGGCATCAGCGGAATTGCCGGCTGCTTCAGTTGATTTTAGTAAAGATTATCAGGCCCTTGATAATATCATAGATAAGTATGGATATTATGTCGGAGTGTACGCAGGTATTACCGAGGCAGAAAATCTTCAGGTATATATGTTAAATACAACAGTGGATATGCCCATGCCTGTTATGGCAAGTAATCCGCCTGTGGTTGTTGTGGGACGAAATTCGACAGCTTCACAAAAATACTATTTACCAAATTGCCATATTATATCGGGTGCGGCTCCGGGAGTATCTGAGAATATAAGCAGTAATTTGCTCGATATGAAGGCAGAGGTTGGTAAATTAAACGGTGCTTATTTGGGTTCCGAAACTATGGCAGAATTAATTACGGAATACAATCTTAGTGAGACTGCCATAAATACATTTTTGTCAGTATATAAAGATAATTATGGATATGCTGAAGGGTATGAGATTAATTTCCCGATACTTGTTTATAAGGTTGAAGACGGTGATTTGCAGGATGTAATGGAAGTTATTACGGACATCATGACAAACATGGCGGGAGCATCTTCGGCAGATATAAGCAAAGATTATCTTTCAATCAGTACTGTTGCAAAAGAATATGACGGAACCGTAATTAGTAACGGAACAACGCCCAGTATTTCTGCCAGCATAACTGACGGGGAAGCTACATTTACATCAGAGAAATATGATGGTCTTTCGGAAGACGGAACAAAACTTACATATACGGAATTAACTTTTACATATGGTTGGGCAGATAACCACAAGAGAGTTTTTGTACTTCCGGTCTTTGTGGAAGAGCCTATTCTTTATACGGTTCATACCAAGCTTACCGAGGGTAGAGCGCAGTCTGTAGACGAAGTAAAGAATAAGGGTGTTACAGAGGATGTTGCTTCCGTAATGATGGCAAATGACAGTGATTACACGATGCTTTTAGAGTTTACATACAGTAAAGCAAGAAAGGATATGCCTGACGGTGCCAGTGTAGACAAAGAGTTTTATCTTGAGGCAACAGGTGTTGCAAAGCCACTTCCGATAGGAACAAAGTTATTGTTAATTGATGTATCAAACGGCAATAAGCCTTATTATTATACTGTTGAAAGTGCAAATCTGAAGAAACTTAAATTCAGCGATTTTAAGGATATGTCAGGTAATTCATATGTGAATTCGGATATAAATGATTTGGCTGATGAGGTGGATTCAGGCAAGGATTATTATACGGACTTAGCAGGTCATAAGCTTACTGAAGTAGGTGTTGAGAGATATTTGCTTACGGTGCTGAGTGCTGACAATACAAACGGGGTTTATAGTATAAATACCGGGCTTTGTATAGATGAAAGCATTAAGTCAAGATTTGTTCCAGAAGAGGGTCACGAAGAAAAAATTACACTTGGTGTAAGGGCGATTCCGGGGCTTAAAGTATCACTTGACGGAAAAGGAACCAATACTGATATTTCAGGTGCAATGAGTAAGGATGACAGTATTACCGTTAAGGCAAGAATAAAAATTGAGGCAGAGGATGATATTTATTGGGTAACCAAGGCCAATGGATCATCTGATATCCCTATGATTGACAGCTTAAACAGCGGTAAATATCTTGAGCTTGCGTTTTACCTCAGGGATGCCGGTGAAAACAGAGTAAAACTTCCGGACGGAACCAACTTTTCATATAAGCAGGGTAACGGAGATTATAGTGAAAATAAGGTAATTCCGGATACATCAATATTCTACTATTATAAGGATATAAGAAGTGAGTTTGTTAAGCCTGATTCAAAATACCAGATGAGTACAATCGCTGATAATACGACAGTTGATGTGGAATTTAATCTTAACTTTGCCGGAGCAGATTTTAGCGATACAGAGGAAACAAGCTATGTAGCATGGTTGCAGCTTT
>JAZNXQ010000234.1:0-8294 GCA_045593945.1 Lachnospiraceae bacterium
ATCTGTAGATAATTTACCCTCATAAATTTTAACCGATGCAACACCAAAATTGTGCGGTGCATAATCTGTGGATGAAATACGGTATGTTCCTAATAACAAGCCTGCAACTTTTTCTGTTACTGCCTTCAAACCACGACCGTTTGTATTAATCTGTGTGCCATTCACATATAAATATATATTAGTACTTCCGCCTGTATTTGTACTTGTAAGTCCTCTTGTAATCGCAACATGAACCCATTCACCATTGGATGCGTTTGTTGCACTAACACCTGCTGCGACGTCCGTAGTAGTTGTAGAATCAATCATCCAACTACCTTCTGTATTAATATTCAAATTTATTACTCTGTCGAGAGATGACCTATCATCATCAGTATCTCCATAAAGACGCAAAAGCTCATCAGTTGTTGTGGTAGGTTCTGCCTTTAACCATACCTCTGCTGTTAACTTTTGATTTGCCCATGCTTCGTCCTCAATCCAGATTCTATTATTTGCATTAGAACCCTTATAAGTTCCTGCTTTATGAATTTGGTTATAATTAAGATAGGGAACATCCTCGCCTTTTGCATTAGTAAAGCTTTCTAAAGTGATGTTACCTGTCGAAACTCCGCCGTCCGTTACACCATCATTTAACTTAATGGTTGCTGTCGTACTTGAACCATTATTTGTAATGCCCCAGCTCGTTCCTTGCTCGCCCTTCTGAAATCCCGACAAATTCATGTCATAAAGCAAATCACCTGTAGCCGCCGATACATTCATAACACAAAGAGAAGAAATCAAAAGACACATGATTACGCTCAATGATATAAGATTATTTATTTTTTTCATAATAATTAACTCTCCTTAATATTTTCAAATTCATATAAAATCACCTAAGAAGTCGCTATTCTATTTCTATAATATCTGCAAGCGGTCTTGTATAGCCATCGCAGATTTCCCACACCATGAATTTGATGCTGTTGGCATCAACAAGCTTTGGTGCGCTCAGTGTTTTGGGTTCTGCATCCGTTCCGCTTAAGACATACTTTTCATACACGGCACCGGTCAAAAGCTCGCCTGTTGCATCGTAGCCTACTGCAAGCACCATAATCTGTCTCTCCGTGCCGTCTCCTGTAATCGTGTAGTCAACAGCATCGCCTGAATAAGACACATCTTCTACCTCAATCGTGCTGGTCTTGACATTGACACGAATGGCACCGCTAAGGGAATTACCAAAGGACAGTATGTAATAATTTCCGCCAAGCAGATAATCACAGGGGGTTACACTTATCTTTTTGGTTTCTTCGTCATAGCTGAATTCTGCCTCGATTTCCTCACCGCCGAGTGTCAGCGTACCTTGTTCTGTATTCGGTAACTCATCGGTTATGTCTGTTAAATCAATCATAAAGCTTTCGTCATCTGCATAAACCGTTTCCTCACACAAGAGGGCCGTGAAGTTTTCTGCCTCTGCATTGTAGTGAGCAGCAATTTGCTCGGTGCTGAGAGCTCCGTCATATACCTTTACAGAACCTATCTTGAGGGGGCTCGGACTGGCATAATTATTTTTTCTTACCTGACCAAGAAGTACACCATAGGTGTTTCCTTCTGTAATCGGTACTGTAAGCTCCATATATCCATCGTCACTCGTTGCATCATCTATGTAGAGCTTATATTTCATAGTATCGTTAGTACCATCGTTATCCGTATCTATAGGGGTTGCAACGACAGTATGCATATACCATGTTGATTCTTCTGTCTTGTAATAATAGTATGAGTTTGTCACTGTGGCTGTAGTATTATTTACTCCATCAGTATCTTCATAAAGGTTAAATTTGTTTTCTGCCGGGTTGTACCCTTTTAATACACGCATATTGTAATCATAGGTAACTCTGTCTGAGTCTGCATCATCAACATAGAAGTTGAGATAAGCTCCGCCCGAAGCCTTTGATTTTTGATTAACCCAGATTTCCATTGTTGTAGCCTTGTCGTTCCAGCCTTCATTCTCTATATGAATACGGCTGTTTTCCGTCGTACTTGAACGTCCGGAGTTACCGCTATTAGCAAGACCCTGATTAATATATGACACTTCCTCGCCTTTGACATTTACAAATGTTTTCAGAGTTGTACTGCCTGTTGCTGTCTTACTATCTTTAATATGTCCTTCGCGTGCCATAATTACAGTGGTATCTGCGTCGTCTCCGCTACCGGTAAGTCCCCATGACTCATTTTCCTGTCCTTTTTCAAAGCCTGACATATCCAAATCAAACAGCAGTGTAGGCTCAGTATCCGACGCCGATACATTCAAAACACAAAGAGAAGAAATCAAAAGACACATGATTACGCTCAATGATATAAGCTTACTTATTTTTTTCATTTTCATTATACGCAACTCTCTCCTTTCTGTTTTTAATAAAATGCTATGAAATACTGGTCGCATATTGCAACTTCCTTGCTGTTGATATGGAAGCCGTCAGCAGGGTCGTATACATAATTCTCAATATAGAAATCGTATGTGCCCTTGGGCAGTACGCGGTTTAAGTCAACATCTATATATCTCGTTTGCCATACACTGCCCACATTCATGTTCGTATAATGCGGATATACATCTATCTCGCCGATAACCTCGCCGTCCTTGCTTCCGATGTGAATCAGAAGCTTAACATTGGCATAGGAACGACCTGAACCGATTTTCAATGTCGCTTTGCTTACATTCTGTGTAATATTGCGGTTCTTATATACATATGTATGGTCACCAGACTGCGTGATATAAGCGAAGTTGCCGGAGTTTTGAGACATTTCTGTTCTACCTTGCTTGAATGCAGGAGGTCCTGCAACACCTCTGATATATTCATCTGCAGAGCCTATGTTAAGAATATCTGCCGTTACTGGATACTCTCTGCCTGCATTTACCTTCTCCGTGTCGCAAGAATCAACTCTTATCTTTGAGAAACGGAGGAAGTCGGAATCCGTCTTTACTGTAATAGATGCCTTGCCTGTTACAACGCTTTCGTCCAGATATATCTTCATGGTCATCTGATTATCCTTATGCGGAGGAAGCGCATAGCGCATCTCTGTGTTATTATACACCTCGTTGCCGTCCTGATTGATTGTAACACTTATCTTGGGCGGGATGTTTCTGTCTGCCTTATATTTGTCCAGTGCATATGTTATCTGCACAAAGCTTCCGCCCTCGTAGAAGTCCATATCGCCTGTTGTAACAGCAGATTCCGGCGAAGGCATTCTTGCAAAGCCGTCTTCATCTATCCATGCACCGCCCGAGAGTACACAATCCTCAACATATTGGGTATTCATCTGACTGTACTTCTCGTAGTTGAGCATAAAACGCTCGGTTGCACCGATATCTGAGCCTGCAAAAAACGGCTTCTGATAAGGATATTCCTCAGGCTTGATGCTGTCTAATCCACCCTCCTTCAAGCCAAGATCGGAGAGTCCCCAGAAATCAATCTGTGTTGTAGTAGAGCTGTCCTTACCCTCGCTCATTAAGTAGGTGGACGTGTTGCTGGACTGGTAACCGTCATAGCTTGTAAAGGTCAGGTTGGAGTAGTTCTCACCTACACAGGTCTGTCCGTCATAATAAATGTTCTTGGCAGCAAAGTTATCCACCTTGGAGGTTACACAATCGTGAGCTACATTGTGATGCACTTTGGTTCTGTTCCAGTCGTTACCAATGGTTGTACCGTGCATGTAGGTAACACCCGAGTCACGAGCCACAACGCTTCCGTAATAGAAGTGATTATATCCGATATCACATCCGAGAATAGGAAATACCTTACGGGTAGCAGTATCTTTTGATGTGTAGTTTCTGGATAGATACAAGGTTCCTCGTCCTGCACCCCATGAGGTGTTGCCGACAATGGTATGACCGCCGTACTTGGCTGTGGGACTATCCCACTTTATACCCTCGATGGTAATACCCGACGGATATGTACCTGCATAGTTTGTATGAGCAACTATATTGTTTTCTACATAGGTATAAAGACCTGTAAGGAAAATACCCGCCATTGCAGAATAAGAAATATCTGCATTTATAAATGCATTGTTTATGCCGTGGCTAAAGAAACCTGCTTCACCCAATTCCGGTGCGTCTGTCTTGTTTACATATATACCGTCTCTGTCATAGAAACGACCGCTGTGAGAACCGGGGGCTACTGTATAGCCCACATGGCTGATATATTTGTGAGTACCGCCGTTTAGTACACACATCTCGCTGTCGCCTGCCATGGTGAAACCGCCGCCGCGGGTGTTAATATCAACAAACTGTACGAACTTTCTGTCTGTGAGATCCACAACCCTCTGACGCTGCTTTACCTCTACGGTAAGGCTATCTACATCTGCGCCAACGGGCGGAATCATATACAGTGTTGTGTCATCTACATACCATTCGCCCGGAACATCTACTGTATTGATATGGTTTGTAATGAAACCATAGTCAGTTACATATTTCTTGTTATAATAGTTAATACCATAGATTGCGTTGGGGATATCCTGAAGAGCGATTTCTCCCTTTTTGCTTCCGGTAATCTTGGCATAGGAGAGTGTCCAGCCTTCTCCGCACATACCTACGAAGGTACCGCCCTTCCAGTAATCCTTTTCGTCCTGATTTAAGTCGATATCACTATTGGCTGCCGCCGAACCGGAAAGGATACGAACATCGCCCATTGTCGCACGCATAACATTAACATCATTATTATAGTAAGGATGCGGTTGGGTTACTGTTGATGTATCGGTATTGGGGTGACGGCCTTCTCTTAATATCTCGCCATTGTATAAAACGAAGTTTCTGTCGGGTCCAATGCTCTTGGGAATAAGTGCCTGATACATACCTTTGCTTTCATCATATATAACAAAGTCACTTACCTCTTCGAATGCCGAGATAACAACATTTTCGCCCTCGGCAGCACGGAAGATAATCGGCGCTGTTGCAATACCGTCATTTTTGGGGGTAACTGTTTCACGATAGGTTCCCTCATGGATGATTACGGTATCGCCCGCCTGTGCAACATCTGCCGCCTTTTGAATTGTCTCAAAGGGGAAGTTGATTGTTCCGTTGTTTGTATCTCTTGCATAGGGTGCCTTGGATACATGATACTCTCTGCCAACTTTGATTAAGCCTGCATCAAACTGTGCAAATTCGGATGCCAGTCTTTTCATAAAGCTGTCATTTTTGATAATGTTCTGTACGCAGATACGGTCATCTATAATGGTGTATCCGTCACAGCTTCCTACGGTTCTGCCCAAAATCTCTGCAAGATAGCATATCGGAACCCATGTTATGCCGTTTTCGTAAACGGCAAACTCGCCCAAATCCTTTTTTACACCGTTTTTGATAATGTAATTACCTTTTGAGCCCGAATAAAGCTCTATATTGTCATTGGACATAAAAACATATCCTAAGTCCTGATAGTCCTCATAGTAAATCGAAAAGGCTCTTGCCGCTGTACCTACGGGAATATAGAGCTTTTCATTTTTTATCATTGGTGTGAGAGAAGCATTGTCATAATCTATGTAACGAAAAGCACCGTTTACCTTAAGCGCCACAGAATTGGGGTTAATAACAACTGATGTCTGTGTTGCTGTGTCGTATTCATCAAGTGAAACTATATACACATTGTTCTTTGCTGAATATTTTTGTACCTTTGTGAACACAACATTGGAAATTGTCACATTACAGCTTGAGCTGAAGCTAAGAACATGTGAGCCTTTACGGTCGATTACATCCGCTCTTGCGGTGTTCTCGCCTGCTGTAAGCGGAACCTCGTAGGTGTTTTCTTCCATATTGATTGTGAGTATTCCGTCTGTATCTGCATTGTAGTCAAACTCAACATGAGAAGCGTCCTCTCTGAAAAGCATATCAAAGCTTGCACTTCCGTTTGCGTTAATGCGGAGCTTTTCAGTCTCTCCCAATTCCGTCGCAGCACCGTTTAAGCTCAACGGCTCGCTGAAGCTTACTTTGTAGCTTACCTCACCGGGAGTATACGACTGTCCGCTTTTTGCCGGCACAACGGTAGCCGCATAGACACCAAATGTTTCAAAACAAAGAATGATCATCAGCAAAACTGCACATAATTTTTTCTTCATTTGGTCCATCCTTTCAATGTTATTTTTCGACCTTCCAATTCTTAAGTTCCTTGTAGATATCACCGTTTTTCTCCTTAAGAACCTTGGTCATTTCCTTTAGACAATCGTCTGTGTAGCCGTTTGTCTCTGCAACCTTAAGCATATTTTTGTAATATTTATTAAATTCCTTGTCATTTGTAGCAGTAAATACTGTCTTCATGGCATCCTCTATGCTCTGGCGTGCATCCCAGAAGCGGTCAGCACCTGATACATGCATCGGGAAATTCCATATAGCCCAAGTGAAGTCCATCATCGGGAAGTCCGGAAGAGGCTCGAAGTATCCATAGTTCCAATGCTTCTTATAGCCTGTTGACTGACGCTCCTCTTCATATTTCTCATACATAAGCTCAGGACGATACTTGTTAACACCGCCCGGTACCATAAAGTAATCTATACGCGGGAAGGAATATACACCATAGTCAACAAGTATCTGCTTATCTCCGTTATAGAGCATAGCATTTTTGAAGGCTTCGTCTGTGTATTTGAGATTGCCGTCTTCGTCCTCTGTATAGAGTCCTGCCTTCTCGGGACCCCAGTTAGCAAGCTTCATACCCAAATCCGAGTAGAAGAAGTCCATGAAGCGCATAGCATGCTCAAGCTGTTTCTCGGTAAGGTTTGCCTTAAAGAACTGCATATTGTAGCTTGCAAATGCACCCTTCTTGGTATTCCATCTTACATATTTGTTATAATCACAGGGAACATCTATCATTACACGGCGATAGGAATAATTCTTTCCTGCACTCTTTAGCTGTGCATCTGTAGGAGGAGCAACATTACCGTAGATTATAGCGTATTCACCATTGAGCTTCTTCTGCTCAAAGTTAGCCTTGGAGTCTACAAGTGCCTCCTTGGAAGCAAGACCATCTATGATAAGGTCATTGAAATACTTCATCATGTCCTTAAACCAGTCTTCCTTCATTGTATTCTTCATTTCGTCTGTTTCGCCATCATAGTAGCTAAAGCAGCTTACCTGTGAATCAACTGCACCTCTGCCTGCAAGAGGTACTGCAAAAGCAGTCATCAAATCCCAGTTGTCCTCACCTGTATGTGTATAGAAGGGCCATACCTTTCTTCCGTTCTCCTTATATCCAAGAGCATCAATCTTTTCAAGAAGTTCTCTGAATTCTTCCTTGCTCTTAATTGTTACATCGGTAAGGTCCTCTTTCTTGAAGGCACCGTTTTTCATATAGATATCCTGTATCTCAGCCTGAGTTTTTGCATTTGGATAAATTTCCTTAAGGATATCATCTCTTATCCAGAACCACTCACGGCTGTCATCAGGCTGAATAATGCTTGCATATTTTTCTGCAGTATATTCAGGGTCATAGTACTGAAGAGCATTTTCGTTGAAACGCTTGAGGCTGTATGTTTTTCCGTTAATCTTTGCCCTATCCCACTGTGCCTTAATCTCGGGTGAAGAATTGATAATGCTCCAATAATTGGGCATATACTTAGGAATAAGGTCTGTAAGGTCATAAAGCAGGTCGCTTTCGATAAGAGACTGTGCAATAGAGTTCTCGATACCTATACCGATATGAGGCCAGTTGTTTGTGGAAACAAGCTTGGCAACCTTGGCATCTCCGGTAGAGCCGCCATTGTCAAAGGACTTGCTCTCCGAAAGTCTTACTCCCGTAACTCTTTCTATCTCGTCACGGAACTTATCCTCCTTTGCCTTCTTACCTATGTAGGTTTCGTTGGAGCCATAGCCGTACCACACGATGAGGTCAAGCTTGTCGCCTGTCCAGTCGGGCATGTCGTCTATGTTCTCATAGTCGTTGGCAAGCTCATTTACCGAGGTAATCTTGCCGCTTGTTGACGTTGTTTTGTCATCGCCGCAGCCTGCAAAACCGGCAAGCATTGTCAGACAAAGTAATAACGCAACTAATTTCTTCATAATAATCCTCTCCTTTATATAATTTTTATTTACAACCCCTCCAAGTCGGCTTTGCCGACTCACCTCCCCTTACACAGGAGAGGCTTTAAACCCTCCTTGTGTAAAGGAGGGTGGCACGCACAAGCGTGACAGGAGGATTGTTTTGAAATTCAGATTAAATAAGAGTTGTTTGATAGAAGGCATTTTTATCAGCCTTTAACCGCACCGAGGGTAATACCCTTGGTAAAGTATTTCTGCAAGAAGGGATAAACCATTATAATAGGTACAGTTACGACTATAATCTGAG
>JAZNXQ010000235.1:0-6680 GCA_045593945.1 Lachnospiraceae bacterium
AATATTCGTAAGACAGGTATACAGGCAATTACTCTTCGCGATGATGATGAACTTATCGAGGTTAAGTTTACAGATAATCAGAGAGATATATTTATCGTAACAAAACATGGACAGTGTATACGTTTTAATGAGAATGATGTCCGTCAGACAGGACGTAGTTCTATGGGTGTACGAGGAATCAACCTTTATGCTGATGATGAAGTAATCGGTATGCAGATGGATTCACAAGGTGAAGCACTTCTTATTGCTTCCGAGAATGGTATGGGTAAGAGAACCCTTCTTGAAGAATTCTCTGTGCAGAAGCGCGGCGGTAAAGGTGTAAGATGCTATAAGATTAACGATAAGACAGGAGATGTCGTAGGAGTTAAAGCTGTTAATGAAGAACATGAGATTATGATTATTACCACTCAGGGTATTATTATAAGAACTCCTGTTAACAGTATAAGTAAGCTCGGAAGAAATACCTCCGGTGTTAAGCTTATTAATATGGCTGAAGATATTATGGTTGCAAGTATCGCTAAGGTACGTGAGACTGAGAAGAAGTCAGACGAGTTGATCGAAGAAATTACTGAAGAAGTAACAGAAGCTGAAACTACGGAAGAATAACATTACAATTGTTAAGCCTATAGAAAGGGTGATATGATGATCCGATTTAAAGGTAAAGTTGCAATATGGTTTTGGTTAGTTATTGCTCTTTGTGAGGTCGTGTGCATATATGCATGTTTTGATAAAGAAGCAAACGGCGGAATTGTTGTTGGAATTATAGGTTTACTGATTTGTAACATTATATTTCTTCCAATGGTAATAAGAAATTATGTTGAGGTGCAGGAAGACAAGCTTATTATTGTTTTTGGATTCAGTACAGAGACAGTTAATATTTCAGACATTACTGAAATGTATGAGTCGTGTAATCCGCTTGCTTCAACAGCTGCAAGTCTTGACAGAGTAATTATTAAAGCAGGTAGCAGAATGCTGATGTGTTCTGTAAAAGAAAAAACAGAATTATTTGAGATTATGAAAGAAAAGAATCCAAATCTCAAAACAAGATAGTAAAGTAAAAAATGGGCTGTGCAATTATGCGACAGCCCATTTTTTTAATATTTTATTCCAAATTAAGTTTCTTTGAAATTACAAAATGACTTAAGAAGTAGAATATTGCGTTACAAATCATTGTTAATCCGGCAGACAAAATCATCATTATGTTCATGAAATTAAATATTTCAACCGAGAAATCTTCAACCTCTACGAGATCATGTAAGATAGGACTATCAATACCGACAGCCATAAATACCATGCTAAATAACTGGACAACAAAGCTAATTACAAAGTAAACAAATATGGCACCAATAATTTTGTGCTTATTAAACAGACTTCCTAAAGATATTGAGCAGTACATCATAAGTAAGCTGTAAAGTAAGGAAATAAGCATCGTAATTGCAAAGATAATCAATGTAACTATAAGATTATCCATAAGTCCGGCATCTTTAAGAAACTCCCCAATTTCAGCAAAGACATCCGCAACCTCCGTGAATATACCTTCGCCTACAAACAAGATAAAAAGCGAAATAATCTGCATAAAAAAGCTTGATACAGTCCATATACAACCGCTTAAAATCTTGCAATTAAGCTGTGCACTCGGTTTTACAGGTAATGTATGTGTTAAATATCCCTCATCAGTGTGCAGATTCTTATAGAACCTGACAATAAGTAAAATCAGTGTTGCAATAGTTGTAAAAATAATCACAAGTACATAAACAAAAATCAGCAATACTCTGAATAAGTTAAATACCAGTAAATCCGGCAATTCAATTATCATAGTAAGTTTGTTTAGTAATGTTAAAGTGATTAACGCAATATATAAAGGTAAAAACCATCTGGCAGTTGCCTTAAGTTCGTATTTTAAAAGTTTACCTAACATCTGAATACCTCCCTGAACAATTGATCAACAGACATGCCGTTCTTATCGCGGATTTCATCAACAGATGTGGACTGAAGAATTTTACCCTGTTTAATCAAAACAATGTCGTCAAGAATCTGTTCGATATCTGAAATAAGGTGTGTTGAAATAAGAATTGTGCCGGTCTCATTATAGTTACTTAAAATAGTATTAAGAATATAATCTCGTGCAGCGGGGTCAACACCGCCAATCGGCTCATCAAGTACATAAAGCTTAGCATTACGGCTCATAACAAGGATGAGCTGTACTTTTTCTTTAGTACCTTTTGATAAAGTACGAAGTCTCATGGAAGGATCAATATTAAGGCGTCCAAGCATTTCATAAGCTTTGTTCCTGTCGAAGTCTTCGTAAAAATCATTAAAGTAATCAATGATGTCACAAACTTTCATCCAGTTGTTGAGATATGTTCTTTCCGGAAGATAAGAAACAATCTTCTTAGTGTCTACGCCGACAGGCTTGCCGTCGATAAGCATGGTTCCTGCATTAGGAGTAAGTATTCCGTTAATTAATTTAATAAGTGTGGACTTGCCACTTCCGTTGGGACCAAGTAATCCGACGATTCTTCCGGGTTCCAGTGTCAAATCTATGTTTGATAATGCTTCCAGAGAACCGTATTTTTTAGTAAGCCCCTTACATTCTAAAATTGGGTTCATTATTTATTCTCCTTTATTGAATTTTGTATTAATGCAACAATTTCTTCTTTTTTAAAACCTAACAATTCCATTTTTTCAAAAAACTCTTTGATGTGATTCTGCGCAAAGCTTTTCTTCAAATCTTCAATCATTGTTGTATCCTCCGTGATAAACCTTCCGGCAGTTCTCTGAGTATATACAAGACCTATTCTTTCAAGCTCTGTAAGTGCCTTTTGCATAGTGTTGGGATTAACTGATGCTTCCATCGCGAGGTCGCGAACGGAAGGAAGTTTATCTCCCGGTGTGTACTTACCGGAAATAATCTGTAATTGGATGTATTCCAAAAGCTGAAGGTAAATTGGTCTGTCAGATTGTAAGTTCCACGGCATATAAATCCTCCCTTCTCAAAACTGTATGATTGTAATACTGTATTAAGTGCTTAATACAAGAATACAGCCACCTTTATCATTTGTCAACACTTTTTTTATAATTTTTTTAAAAAAGATTTAGATTAGCAAGATTATCTGATATAATAGCAACTGACGATGTGCCTATTATAATAAGTAGGCAGAGGCGAAGGAGACTATTTTATGAGAGAGATAAATATATCAGAGATTATAAGTAATATAAAAGAAATGTGTATTGAGGCCAATCATTTTCTTTCTTCTGATATGAAAGATGCTTTATATAATTCCTGTGATATCGAAAAGTCGGCACTTGGGAAGCAAGTACTCGAACAATTAAAAGAGAACCTTAAAATTGCCGGAGAGGATATGATTCCTATATGTCAGGACACCGGAATGGCAGTGGTTTTTATAAAACTCGGACAGGATGTGCATATTACCGGCGGAAGTCTTGAAGCTGCAATCAATGAAGGTGTAAGACAGGGATATACGGAAGGCTTTCTTAGGAAGTCAGTTGTAAAAGATCCTATATATAGAGAGAATACAAAGGATAATACGCCGGCGGTTATTCACTATGAGATTGTCGAAGGTGATAAAGTGGAGATAATACTTGCTCCTAAGGGTTTTGGAAGCGAGAATATGAGCAGGGTATTTATGCTTAAGCCTTCAGATGGAATAGAGGGGGTAAAAGAAGCTGTTCTTACGGCTGTAAAGGATGCCGGTCCCAACGCTTGTCCGCCAATGGTAGTTGGAGTAGGAATTGGTGGTACCTTTGAAAAATGTGCATTACTTGCCAAAAAAGCTCTTACAAGGGATTTTAATAACAAACCGAAGGAACAGTATGTGGCAGAATTAGAGGAAGAGCTTCTTGAAAAAATCAATAAATCAGGAATCGGTCCGGGAGGCCTTGGAGGAACACAGACAGCATTTAAAGTTAATGTCGAGACTTATCCCACGCATATCGCGGGACTTCCGGTTGCAATAAATATATGCTGTCATGTTAACAGACATGTAACGAGAATAATATAAGGAGAATATAATATGAATAAAAACAAATTTGCAAAGACGCCGCCCATGGGTTGGAACAGCTACGATTATTATGATACTACAGTTAATGAAAATCAGATTAAGGCTAATGCTGATTATATGGCGCAGAATCTTAAAAAATACGGTTGGGAATATATCGTTGTGGATATTCAGTGGTATGCACATGGTGCGGGAACACAGAGAGATAAGTTTCAGTACATACCTTTTTCAAAACTTGAGATGGATGAGTATTCGAGGTTTTTACCGGACCCGAACCGTTTCCCGTCATCCGCAGACGGCAAAGGTTTTGGACCGCTTGCAGAGTATGTACATAACTTGGGCTTAAAATTCGGTATTCATATTATGAGAGGAATTCCGCGAATTGCGGCACACAATCATTGTAAAGTTAAAGAACTTGAGGGTATTACTGCAGCAGATATTGCCAACCCGAGTTCAATCTGTGGTTGGAATCCTGACATGTACGGTGTAACTAACACACCTGAAGGACAGGCATATTATGATTCAATAATTGAGCTTTATGCATCTTGGGGTGTGGATTTTATCAAGTGTGACGATATTTGCAACACTAATATGTATCATCAGAATTTTTACTCAGGTAAGCATGAGATAGAAATGCTCGCAAAAGCAATTGAGAAAAGCGGTAGGGAGATTGTTCTTTCACTATCTCCGGGACCGGCACTTATCGATAAGGCATGGCATTATGAGACATTTGCGAATATGTGGAGAATCACAGATGACTTCTGGGATAATTGGAGACTTTTAAAAGATATGTTCCATCGTTGCGAATTGTGGCAGAGTCATGTGGCAGAGGGATGCTATCCCGATTGTGACATGCTTCCGCTCGGATATCTCGGTAAAGGCTTTGGACATGAGAGAACCACCAATTTTACAAAAGATGAGCAACGTACTATGATGACTCTGTGGTGTCTGTTTGGTTCACCGCTTATGCTAGGCGCGGAAATGACCAAGATGGATGAATGGACTTTATCACTTCTTACTAATGAAGAAGTTCTTAAGATGCTTACACCGGATTGTCGTCCGAGACAGATTTGCCTTGATGATAAAAAAGCAATCTGGACAGGTATCAACGATAAGACCGGCGACGCATATGTGGCACTTTTTAACCTTAGCGATGAGGAAACAGAGATTTCAGTTAATGCAGAGGACTTACATATTAATAAGAATATCGGACAGCTCGTTGAACTTTGGAGCAAAGATATACAGAAGGCAGAGGAAGTTATAAGCAAGAAGCTTCCTGTACACGGCTGTGTTGTATATAAATTAATGTAATTACGGCAAACAGGAGATTATTATGGAAAAACATATAACAGCGCCTTTTTCGGCAGAGGTTGCGAAAACCCTGCAGGCAGGTGATTATGTATATATAACGGGAACGATATATACGGCAAGAGATGCCGCACACAAAAGAATGTATGAAGCACTTGAGAGGGGAGTGGCACTTCCTATATCAATGGAAAATACAGTTATCTACTATATGGGGCCTTCACCGGCAAGAGAGGGACGCCCTATAGGTTCGGCGGGACCGACAACCAGCAGCCGTATGGATAAGTACGCACCTGCACTTCTGGACTTAGGTCTGAGAGGAATGATTGGCAAGGGAAAAAGAAATGCAGCCGTAGTTGATGCCATGAAAAAAAATACCGCAGTTTATTTTGCGGCGGTAGGCGGAGCGGGCGCACTTCTTTCAAAGTGTATTGTCTCATCAGAAGTAGTGGCATATGATGATTTGGGAACAGAAGCGATACGTAGACTCGAAGTAAAAGACTTTCCTGTTATCGTTGTTATAGACAGTGAAGGCAGAGATTTATATGCTGAAGTAAAAAATATTTTTTAATATTATATATAATATAGAAGAAACAGCTTCAAAGTTGGATATACTACATATATGAGGTATAAAAAACGTACACTAATATATATTGTGGTAGACCGGGTTTTAGAGATTGTTTCTTCTATATTATTATTAAGGAATAAAGAAAATCCGTACAAAACAGCAAAAAAAAGTTTGATTTTAATATTGACAATTGTACACAAATTTAGTACAATACTTTTTGCCCTCATTTGTTTGAGGGTAAGAATTTCATAAAGAATCAGCGAAATTCAGTCTTTTGGAGAAATACTCAAGAGGCCGAAGAGGCGCCCCTGCTAAGGGTGTAGGTCGTTCACGCGGCGCGAGGGTTCGAATCCCTCTTTCTCCGTTAGTCGATTACTTTTGGCAGAAATTATTTAGTAAATAGTTGTTGACATCTTTGATGTTTAATGCTATACTGAATTTCCACTCGCAAATTGGACAAATTCAAGAGTTGAAAAATTTTTAAAAAAAGTATTGACAATAGCAATAACTTATGTTATTCTATCAAAGTTGCCGCTGAAAACAGCGCGACACAATGAACCTTGATAATTGAACAGTATATAAACCAACCCGAAAGTTCTAAAGATACAAAACACTTAAGTTTGGAAAGTGTTTTGGATAAGAACGAAAACCAAACAGTAAATTCCGTATTGAACGGAAAATAAGCCAGATATTCTGGCAGGAAAAACTTTAACATGAGAGTTTGATCCTGGCTCAGGATGAACGCTGGCGGCGTGCCTAACACATGCAAGTCGAACGAAGTTTTAGTG
>JAZNXQ010000236.1:0-2055 GCA_045593945.1 Lachnospiraceae bacterium
AAAAACCTATTAAAGACGCGATAAACACAAACAGTATTACCAAACGTCTAATCCAATTCCTATTCATATATCCGTTCCTTTTAACCTAAGTTATCTCCTATAGTGTACTGGTTTTTCTTAGATTTCTCAAGCCGTTTTTTCTTGTAGGAAAGTGAGGGGCATATCCGGGTATGCTGGGGGATGAGGCTGTCCGCTTGTGACACGCTTTCGCTCCCTTTATAACGCAACGGTACTAACCTCGGCAAAGCCTCGCTAAGTACCGGCGTTAACAGAGGGTCACAGCACAGACAACCTCATCCCCCAACATACCCGGACAGTTCCCCCACTTTCCTAATGATTAATCCGCACGCAAAATGTAACAAAGCAGTCGAATACTGCGATATATTAATCCTAATAAGAATTTTTACTCCTACGCTTAAAGACTTCCTGATACAATACTAACTTAATCATATCCTGAAGCCACATTTCACGTTCGGGAGACCATGATTCTTCCTTATCGGATGCTTCTTTTTTCATTTCGGAAAAGACTGAAGCAACTACCCGGTATAATTGTAGTTGATCAGGATATTCATCATAGATGAAACTTCCTTTGTAATCTATCGGGTCTATATGGTAAATGACCTTCCGCAAAATATTTTTTGCCTCCTGCGGGTATAGTTGTTGCATGTATTCCAAGTCCTGCATTCTTCTTGTCTGTTCCTCAAATCCATATGAGTATGGGTATGCCATATAAAATGGCAGGATTATGCCTAATGTCAAATTTATGCTCCTTAATCTGCTAATTACTTTAGTATATTCGCTCGTAGGTAACAGGTGCTTGCAGAACGAAATAAAGGGAGGGAATAACATATTTGTGAGCCTTAGGTCACGTCAGCCACAAATATGTTATTCCGTCCCATATATTTCATTCTGCAAGCACCATTACTTAGCTGCATTAATTCGGGCCATAGCTCTGAGCAATGCTGTTTGCGCTCTTGCAATGTCTGTCTTCGGATCCTTTACACGAAGTCTTTCCTGTGCACGATCCAAAGCTCTTTCTGCACGAGCCTCATCGATTTCGTCTGCCCACTCAATAATCTCAGCCAAAATCGTAACGCTATCCTGCAAGATTTCTACAAAACCGGCATGCAAAGCCGCTTTTGTCTGAGTATCGTCGTTGGTAATCGTCAATACACCCGGTTTAATGATTACGGTCATCGGAATATGATTCTTGTAAATACCGATTTCACCTTCCGTTGTATTAAACTCTACCATATCGGCTTCTCCCTCATAAAACATACGATCGGGAGTAATGATTTTTAAGGAAAATTTCTTATTCTCGTCTGCCATATAATAACCATACCTTTCCGCCGTTATTTCACACGGGCAAGTACGTCATCAATTGTTCCTGCATTGAGGAAGTAACCTTCCGGAATATCATCATGCTTACCTTCAATAATCTCCTTAAAGCCACGGATTGTTTCCTGAATCGGAACATATTTACCTTCTGTACCGGTAAACTGCTCTGCAACGAAGAATGGCTGGGATAAGAATCTCTGTACTCTTCTTGCTCTGGCTACAACCAGTTTATCTTCTTCGGACAATTCATCCATACCAAGGATGGCAATGATATCCTGTAATTCTTTGTACTTCTGTAAAATCTCCTGTACACCGCGGGCTACCTGATAATGCTCTTCACCAACTACACGCGGATCAAGAATACGGGATGTTGAGCCAAGCGGATCTACCGCAGGATAAATACCCATTTCTACGATACCACGGTCAAGTACTGTTGTAGCATCCAAGTGTGCGAATGTTGTAGCAGGAGCCGGGTCAGTTAAGTCGTCCGCCGGTACGTATACAGCCTGAACGGATGTGATGGAACCATTTCTTGTGGAAGTAATACGCTCCTGAAGTGCACCCATTTCTGTCTGTAATGTAGGCTGATAACCTACGGCTGAAGGAACACGTCCAAGCAACGCGGATACTTCGGAACCCGCCTGCGTAAAACGGAAGATATTATCAATGAATAATAATACGTCCTTACCACCTTTATCACGGAAATATTCTGCCATG
>JAZNXQ010000237.1:0-3054 GCA_045593945.1 Lachnospiraceae bacterium
GTAAGCTTATGTGAAAGCTTGGGAAGATAAATGTTCTTTGAGAATTCGTGTAAGCTAATGGGCGTCTTTGCAGCTGTAACAAAATAGTTGTTACAAACTGTGCAAATCCAATAGTCAGACTGTGCACCGCTTGAAGTACAGGTAGCATTATGCTTTTCTATAAACTTGTAATTATGTTCCTTCTTGGGTATTCCGGCATTGAGATAAAACTCGGCTGCTTCGTCACCTGTAAGGACAGTGCCGCCTTCCTTCACTACATAAAGATAGCAGGTTTCACAGACTTCAAATGTTTCCTTCCAGCCTTCCTTGGTACAGGTTGCGTCTGCCTTTTTATACTCAATCATTTTGTGTTCTCCGGGAACATCTGTAGCAGTTGTCTTGTAGCCGCAAGGAAGAGAGCAGTCAATATATTCGGACTTACCGACAGAGGTACAGTCTGCTGCAGGCTGAGCGTCTTTCTTGTTATGCTCCTCCAATGTTATCTTATTACATACGGAACAGATTCTTATATGGAAATCCTTTGTATACATAAGAATCTCAGTCTGAGGATGTTCGCAGACGAACATACCGCCATATTCAACTGTATATTCTGTTTTTTTGTCGAAGAGGTCTGATTTTGTTACTACCGACTCAAGATCAAGCGCTTTGCCGTTTTCCCCTGAAATATAGAAAGTGTCCTTAATAAATGTACCGAGCTTTGCTGTTGCATTGTAATCAAACATAAAAGGACCATTATAATTTCCTGAAACATACTTCGTGGTACCTAAATCAAACTTCTTGAAGGTGGTATCTGCAAATCTGCCATCAAAATCAAGGTTATAAGCCGTGCATTCAAAATCGACATCATCAATTTTTACTACAGAGTTTGCAAACGTTACTGTTGTTGCAGGATCAAAAAGAATGTTCGAGCTGTTATTCTTATAGTTTATAAGATCTGCCGTGTTTATAGTAAGATTATAGAATGACTTGGCTGTGATATTATATGTTACAGTAGTTGCGTCAACATATTTATCATCTGTTTTACCGTTCTGAATTTTTACATTTGCAATAAAAAGACTGTTTGCCTTATTGTCAAGATTGATAGCAGCATTGTTTTTCATTGAAGAGTTGAATAAAAGCGTGGGAAGCTTTGTAACGTCAGAGTTTGTGATAACAAGCTCTGTTCCGAAATCACCGGGTTTTGCATATGAAAGGTCAAAGAGATACTTGGTTGCATCAGAATCGACTGTAAGATTATGTCCGTTAAGATCAATTCTGAGCTCCTCTTTTACTTTAGGTGTAATCGTGTATGACTTAGTGTCATTACTTTCATAGATATCCCTTTTGAGGACAAGAGTTACATTTGAAAGAGAGGCGTCTTCTGCCTTCAATTTGAGCTCATCAAAAGTAGAAACCTCAATGATATTTTCAAAGAGCTTGGGAGGCTTTACGGCAGGAATAGTATTGTAAGTCTTAAATCCGCAGCTGCAATTTATACCGCTGGTATAGCCGATGCCGTATGATGAGGGAGGCATAGCAGTCATTGTACCGCTATGAGAGGTATACTTCGTATATGCATAGCAGTCATTACAACGTACAATATGACCTCTGGTTGTTACGAGAAAATCTGATTTGTTCGAATGTGTACATGCTGTACCGTTTCCCATAAAGGGATTGTTATAATATGCAATATCTCTGTCTGTACGAAGATCTTCAAGTGTAGCATAAAGAATGGGCTCTGTTGAATGACCGTTATTATAAGTATAAACAGGATCAGATGACTTTGCATACTTGAAGTCTTTGGGCGTAAGCTGAGTCTGCTTAGATATAATTGCTGCTGTAGAAGATTTGAGAATTACATGGTTGAAATCAATGTCAATAGAATATATATCAAGTTCAGGAATTCCTCTTAAGTCAACACAATTGCTTCCTGATGTTATAACAACATCGTTGAAAGAGAACCATGCCTGTGCAAAAATATCCTTTTCCTTTTCGGTAAAAAATATACCGGTATAATCGGTAGTGATATCAACACCGTACATATACAGACGGTGGCAGGCAGAGATGTTCAATCCGACATTATCAGACTTAAGATTGATACCGCTCATAACAGTAATCTCAGCCTGTTCATTTTTGATCAGTAAAACAGAGCCATAATCACTCTTAATACTGAGTTCCGAATAATTATTCGTACCGTCAAACTTTGTGTTGATGATATGGAACCAACCTGCCTGATCGATTGTAAACATACTTCTGAAAAGATATGCACTTGAACCCATAAAAATATCATATCCGTTAAGGTCAAGCACTATCTTTTTACTTGCCAGATTGGGGGTTATACTGATATCCTGAGTACTGTTTTCTACTTTAATATCACCCGTAAGAACGATTACTCGCTGTTTTTCATTTGCCGTAAGGGCTGTTTTGAGTTCGTCATAGGTATCTACTTCATAGGTCTTGACATCATCAATTACCGAGTAGATTGCACCGGCTGCCGATGTATCAATTGTGCTGACGGGAATAAATACACCGAAAACCAAAGTAAGTGCAAGAAGCAGACTTAAAATTTTCTTTTTCATGATTGTTTGTCTCCTTTTATATTTTTAGTATAAAAACATATCTATACATAATGAATTTTATATCAACAGCGTTTTTATAACCACCTACATTTGTAGGGGGTATCCATAGAAAAAGCCATTAATATTTTGTTTACATTTACACAACAAAAAAGGCACCCTGACAGAATCAGAGTGCCTTCCGCTATATAAATAAGATTTACTTTATTTCTGCAAGATAAAGACTGCCGTCTTCGCCGTTCATATTAACGGAGAAGCTTTTTATTGTACCGTCGGTATCAGCATAAGAAATACCGTAAGCAGGAATTGAACCATCTACCGTAAGGTGAACGGCAAGATTGAAATCAGGGCCTATTTCATCCACGGTATGAAGCACTTCCTTATCAAAGGTTATTGCACCGCTTTCGTCTGCATCAACAAAGGTAAGCCCCAGTACCTTTACATCAGTGATTTTTACATCGGTTTCTTGCGCAGGATTTTTGAAGTTTTCTTCTTGTTT
>JAZNXQ010000238.1:0-2408 GCA_045593945.1 Lachnospiraceae bacterium
TCTTTGAATTCTCCCAGTTGGATATTGTCTGTCTGCTTACACCGAGAGCATCTGCAGCTTGCTCCTGCGTAAGATTTGCAACAATGCGTGCACTTTTTAGTTTTTCACCGATGTTCACTTTGGTACCCTCGTTTCATTGATGTTTCTGATTTTATTATAGTTAGCTGTGATGTTTTTGTCTATCAAATACATTTTACGTTAGAGTAAAAACTCTTTTACATCAAAGTTTTTGTGACAAAAAAGTTTTTACAAAGACATAAAGTATGGGAAAAGAGGGCAAAAACTTGTAACTACGGGATTTGTGGCGAGAAAACACTTGACACTGCCCGAAAAAGTGGGTAGAATGGCTATATTGATGAAAAAGGCAATGAAGACGTCAGTAGATGCTTAGCTTCTTACAGAGAGAGACGGTCACCGGCTGTAAGCCGTCTTAAGTTCAGGTGAGTATTGAAGTTCCCGTCGGAGCCGCATTCCTGAAATAACAGTAGGGAATGACGTAGTGTGCACGTTACGCAGTTAATGAGAGTCCATACGTTGTATGGGAATCAGGGTGGTATCGCGGATTTATATTCGTCCCTTTAGTTTTAAAGGGACGATTTTTTTGTCCCTAAATACAGGAAAGAAGGAGAAAAAAGATGAACGCAAATTTGGAAGCAATCAAACAGGAAATTATTGCGGGCGCAGAAGAACTTAATTCTGCAAAAGAAGTGTATGAGTTCAAAAAGAAGTTTTTGGACGGCAAAACAGGTAAAATCGGTCTTCTCATGAAGGAGATGAAGAATATCGCACCGGAGGAGAGAGCTGCTTACGGTAAAGGTGTTAACGAGCTTAAGGAGTGGGCTTTAGAGTTCTTAGGCGACCTTGATGTAAAGATGAAGGCTAAAGAGTTAGAGGCAAGATATGAGGCAGAGAAGATTGATATTTCTCTTCCGGCTGTTAAGACAGCGGAGGGTAATCTTCACCCGATTACACTTGTTCGTAACCAGATTATTGATATTTTCTCAGGCATGGGCTTTGAGATTTTTGAAGGAACAGAGATTGAGACGGATTACTATAACTTCACGGCTCTTAATACTCCTCAGGATCATCCGGCAAGAGATATGCAGGATACGTTCTACTTATCACCTGAGTTCTTGCTTAGAACACATACTTCTGCAGGACAGATTCACGTTATGGAGAACAAGAAGCCGCCGATTAAGATTTTATCACCGGGTAAGGTTTTCCGTTCTGATGATGACGCAACACATTCACCGATGTTTACTCAGATGGAAGGTCTTGTAGTTGATAAGGGTATCACACTTTGCGACTTACAGGGTATGCTTGATGAGTTCGTAAGACAGATTTACGGCGAGGGAACAAAGACACGTCTTCGTCCTTCATATTTCCCTTTTACAGAGCCTTCTGTAGAGGTTGACTGTAGCTGTTTCGAGTGCGGCGGCAAGGGATGTAAGCTTTGTAAAGGAACAGGTTGGATAGAGATTCTCGGCGCAGGTATCGTTAATAACAAGGTTCTTGAGAACTGCGGTATTGATTCCAATGAATACAGCGGTCTTGCATTCGGTATTGGTATTGAGCGTACAGCGATGCTTAAATACGGTATCAACAACATTAAGCATTTGTTTGAGTCAGATATTAAGGTACTCGGTCAGTTAAATGATAAATAAGTAGGAAAGGGCTAGGTAAATAGATATGTTAGCACCGTTAAGTTGGTTAAAAGAATACGTAGATATAGATATTACACCGCAGGAGCTTGAAGAAAAGTTATTTTCCTGTGGATTTGAAGTAGAAGAATTATATGAAGTAGGTAAGGACATCAGTAAGGTAGTAGTAGGTCATGTGCTTACATGTGAGGCAATTCCGGATACACACCTTCATGTTTGTCAGGTGGACTGTGGTGAGCACGGAACATTCCAGATTTGCTGTGGCGCGGACAATGTGCATGCAGGCGGCAAGTTCCCGGCTGCTTTGGTTGGCGCTACTGTTTACGCAACTGCAAAGGACCACAAGACTGTAGAGGGCGTTATGACCATCGGTAAAGGCAAACTTCGTGGCTATGAATCCTTTGGTATGCTTTGCTCCGGCGTAGAGCTTGGTGTCAGTGAAAATATGTATCCCGGTGCCGGCTATAACGGACTTTTGGTTCTTCCGGCGGATGCTCCCGTGGGCGAGGATGTAAAGCCTATGTTAGGCTTGGATGACTGGATTTTCGACATTGCAATTACTGCAAACCGTCCGGATTGCCAGAGTATCGTAGGTATCGCAAGAGAAATCGCTGCAGTACTGAAAAAATAATTCAAGGCGCCTGCTTTGGATTACACAGAAGATGATGTGACAATTGAAGGCTTCAACGTAACAGTTGATTGCCCTGAACTTTGCCCAAGATATAGCGCGCACTATGTACATGATGT
>JAZNXQ010000239.1:0-4154 GCA_045593945.1 Lachnospiraceae bacterium
TCTGCATCTGTCTTTACAACTTCATATGTTCCGTTATTATTCTTAAATGATAACTTAA
The DNA here is from genome assembly GCA_045593945.1 of Lachnospiraceae bacterium. Taxonomy (GTDB): domain Bacteria; phylum Bacillota; class Clostridia; order Lachnospirales; family Lachnospiraceae; genus SIG300. The sequence continues at coordinate 59 of JAZNXQ010000239.1, forward strand.
CGCCGCTGAATACATCCCACTCACCTGCTGTCATAAGGTCTGTAGCAAGCTTAATCATCTCAGCTGTTCCTGCCTCACAGTTAGCTGTAAGATCAGAAATACCAATGAAGTTCTCCTTAAGACCACCATAGTAGTTACCAACAACCTTCATGAAGTTAGTCGGATCTTCCATAGCTGTCTTAATAGCTAAAGCATAGTATACATCCCAGTTCCAGATAGGAGCTGTAAGGTGTGACTTGGGAGCCTGCTCTGTCATGTCTGAGTTATATCCGCAACCAAATACGTTAGCTGCTGCTTCTGCTGCCATCTGAGGCTGTGCACTGTCACAGTGCTGAGCGATAACACAGCACTTATGTGTACTAATTAAGTACTCTGCAGCCTGCTTCTCAAGAGCCTCATCACCCCATGTGCTGATAACCTTTACATGTACTTCTGCATTGGGATTAACTGACTGTGCACCAAGCGCAAATGCGTTGATACCGCTACATGTCTCTGCGTACTCTGTACCCCATGCAGCAACATAACCGATGCTGTTGTTACCAAGTGCAAGTGACTTAAGACCTGCTGCGATACCTGCAAGGTAACGAGCCTGGTAAATACGTCCGAAATAATTGTTAAAGTTAGTATCGTTGCTTAAATAACCTGTACCATGTGAGAAGATGATATCCTTGTACTCTTCCTTCTCAGCTGCTTCTGCCATAGCTGTAATATAACCGAAGCTGATACCAAAAATAATGTTGCATCCTTTTCCTGCAAGATTGTCGATTGCGTTAGTTACTGCAATATCATCTTCAGGAACATTGTCGATAATGTAAAGATTATCTTTTGAAATACCAAGGTTCTCCATAGCCTTTGTGATACCGTTATGATGTGCATAAGTGTATCCTGAGGTGTCATCCTTACTGGTAATGTAGATAGCACCTACTTTGATTGTGTCGTCGCCACCCTTTGAGCCACAGCCTACCATTAAAGATAAAGCCATAACACAAACCATAAACAAAGCAACAAGTTTCTTCATTTTTTTATCCTCCTTACCAATCCGGTAAAATTAATATATATCGAGCAGTAAGTCTGCCTGATATCAACGATAAATAATTTTGTTATCTTCCATGCTGTCGATAAGAGCCAGTGATTCAACTCTGATACCTTTGGCTCTGAGTGCATCTCCTCCGCCCTGGAAGCCTTTCTCAATTGCAATAGCTGCACCTGCAAGAGAGGCTCCTGCCTGTCCTACAATATCAATCAAACCATTAAGCGCATTACCGACCGCAAGAAAATCGTCTATAAGCAAAATACAATCATCTTCTGAAATAAACTGCTTGGAAATTACAATGTCATAATCCTTGTTATGCGTAAATGAATGCACCTTTGAAACATAGGACTCACCACTGAGATTGCTTGTCTTAGTCTTCTTCGCAAAAACCACAGGGACATGCATATAACTTGCCGCCGCCACTGCAATCGCAATTCCCGATGCTTCTATAGTCACAATCTTGGTAACACCTGCGTCCTTATACAGGCGCTCTATCTCCTTACCCATCTCCATAAGAAAATCAACATCAAGCTGATGATTCAAAAAACTTCCGACTTTAAGTATATTCCCGGGATATACAATACCTTCTCTGTCAATTTTTTCTTCAAGTGATTTCATAGCTTCTTCCTTTACGATAAAATACAATAATACCAATTATGTGTTACCTTATTAAAAATTATCACACAACAATTAAAAAGTCAATATTTTGACCCTTCCAAACATGATGCATTCAGCTTATTATCGGTTCATTTCCGATTGTCTTCCGACCGTGTTGTGTCCACGGATAATACTATTAATTTCCTTAAGATCCGACGAAGGCAAATCACCCGGAATAGTGTTCTTAACGGCCGCTGTAGCGTTGCCGTACACCATTGCTTTTTCACAGTCCATATCATATTTAAGAAGTCCGTAAAGTGCGCCCGAAATATACGCATCACCACTTCCTATTCTGTCTACAACTTCGATATTCTCGTAAGCACGTTCCTGATAAAATACATCTTTTTTCGTATCATAAACAACAGAGCCAAATGAATGAATCTTCGGAGAATGCACAACTCTCTGTGTGGATGCAACAACCGAAAGAGGATATTCTGCCGCAAAGCTCTTCATGATTTCTTTTACATCACCTTCTTTACCGAAGGTAAGACGTGCTGTTTCCTCTGAACAGAAAAAAATATCAACATACGGAAGAATTTTCTCTATGCACTCTCTTGCTTCCTCTCCGGTCCAAAGATTGGCTCTAAAGTTAACATCAAAAGAAATAAGTGTACCATTTTCTTTAAAACGCTTAATCATCTCAACGCCTGTCTCTCTTGCCTGTTTGCTAAGCGCAAGTGTTATACCTGTAGTGTGAAAACATCTTGCCGAACTATACATTTCCTTCGGAAAATCATCCGGAGATACCGTATTAATAGTTGTATATTTTCTATCGTATACTACATTGGGCTTTCTGGGATGTGCACCATACTCATAATAATAAATTCCAAGTCTCGCATCCTTGCTCTCGTCGTAAACAAGATAATCATCACTAACTCCGTTAAATCTCACCCTGTTAGTTACATATCTTCCGATATCACTCGCAGGAAGCTTACTGATAATACCCGTACGAAGTCCTAAAAGAGCAGAACCCGATGCTACATTAAGTTCGGCGCCGCCTACCTGCTTCTGAAAAGTTTCCCCCCTTACAAGTCTCTCATTACCTGCAGGCGATAAACGAAGCAAAAGTTCTCCAAGTGCCAACAAATCAAAATCTCTTGTATTTCCCATAATATCCTCCGAAAAATTTATTTTAAAAACATTCTTATCATTACGTCTTTCCAGCTTGTGTATGGCTGATACCTCATCGGCAAATCAAGCCATGTCTTCTTATCCACAATACTTTTATAATGTGAAAAAGTCTCAAAGCCTGTTCTTCCGTGATAGGAACCCATTCCGCTGGCACCAACACCACCAAATCCCATATATGAAGTTGCGAGATGAATAATCGTATCGTTTACACAACCTCCGCCGAAATTGCATGCATTAAATACCTTCTTGACCTTGCTCTCGTCCTCCGTAAAAAGATAAAAAGCAAGCGGATGCGGATGTTTATTTACTGTCGCAATAACATCATCAATATTCTTATATGTGAGAATCGGCATAACCGGTCCGAAGATTTCTTCCTTCATAACAGCATCATCCCATATTACATCCCGCATAACCGTAGGCGCTATCTGCAAAGTTTCCTCATTAACCTCACCACCTGTAATCACTTTGTCAGTGTCAATAAGTCCTCTTATTCTGTCAAAATGCTTGCGATTAATTATCTTGCCGTATTTATCATTTTTAAGAGGCTCCTCGCCATACTGCCTGATAATCTCGGTCTGAACAGCATCAATAAACTCGTCCACTCTGCTCTCATGGCAATAAATATAATCCGGTGCAACACAGGTCTGTCCGCAGTTAAGATACTTACCAAACACTATTCGTTTTGCAGCAAGTCCGACTCTTACAGTCTCATCCACGATACACGGGCTCTTTCCGCCAAGCTCAAGCGTAACTGGAGTAAGATGCTCCGCTGCCTTATGCATAACTTCGTGTCCCACAGCACAGCTTCCCGTAAAGAAAATATAATCAAATTCCTGTTCAAGAAGACAGGTATTCTCTGCTCTTCCTCCCAGCACTACGGCAACATATTCCTCGTCAAAACATTCCTTAATGATTGAAGCAATCACGTCGCTTACTGTCGGTGAATATGCGCTCGGTTTTACAACTGCCGTATTACCTGCCGCAATCGCATCAATAAGTGGGTCAAGGCTCAGCATAAAAGGATAATTCCACGGGCTTAAAATAAGAACCTGTCCGTACGGTGACGGTAACTTATAACTGCTTGACGCAAATTGTGCAAGCGGTGAAATAATATGCTTTTTCTTAGCGTAACGCGCCGTATGCTTAATCATATATGAAAGTTCTGAAAGCACCATTCCGACTTCGCACATGTAGCTTTCAGAAGTACTCTTACCAAGGTCTGCTTTAAGCGCTGCATTAATTTCCTCTTCGTGCTTTTTTACCGCTTCTCTCAGT
>JAZNXQ010000240.1:0-1606 GCA_045593945.1 Lachnospiraceae bacterium
GTTCCGAGCATTATAATTACAAGTTCAAGCGGCACATGGCTTCTGATACACGGAAGAAAATACTCATACCCGTCCCATGCCCTGTTCTCAGGAAGGTTAAGAACACCATCACCGGCTGTTCTTCTTCCGCAAAGTCCTTCTTCTATTACAGAATATTCTGCACCCAATTTCTGCTGCAAAACCTGCCCCCAACGATATTCATCACTTACTCTTCTCGCACCGTTCTCGGGATCATGTCCCCATGTATTGGAATCTCCGTAACATAATATTCTTTTCATTTTATTCATCTCCGACATTCATCATCTGTGTTATATATAACTGTTTCGCAAGCTGATTATCCTGAATTATCGCATACGCTCTTTCAGCATCTGCCTTATCCTCAAAAAGCCCAAACACGGTAGGACCGCTGCCGCTCATAAGTGAACGAAGGGCACCTGCCTCCGTCATAATCCTCTTAAGCTCCGTTATCTGTGGGTATTCCGTCTCCGTAACTGTCTCAAGGACATTGCCCATGTACTGAGTCATAGCCTTTAAATCCCCGACAGAAAGAGCTTCTATAAGCTTATCAATATCGGGATGTTCCTCAAGCTCGTTAACCTTTAAATTGCCATACACCCACTTGGTGGATACCGAAAACGGTGGTTTGGCAATAAGTATATAACAGTTCGGTGCCGCCGGAAGCCTTGTAAGTTTCTCACCTATACCCTCTGCAAGCGCAGTTCCGCGCATAATACAAAACGGCACATCCGCACCTATCTTTACTCCAAGCTTCATAAGTTCTTCCAATGACAGTCCAAGCTCATACAACTTATTCATTCCATATAATACTGCTGCCGCGTCAGAACTGCCTCCTGCCATGCCCGCGGCTACCGGAATATATTTCTTCAAATTAATCTCAACACCGCCCGCAAGCTTATATTCATCCATAAAAAGTCTTGCAGCTTTATACACAAGATTGTCCTGATTGGTCGGCAAGTACTTTAAATTAGTCTGCACAAAAATTCCCGGCTTCCTGACCTTTACAAGCTCAACCTTATCAAACATATCTATTGTCTGCATTACCATCTTAACATCGTGATAACCATCCTCACGTTTCCTCAAAACATCAAGACCAAGATTAATTTTTGCATATGCTTTTAACCTGATAACTCTCATAATCTTTTCTCCAAATCATAAAATCATAACTTCTTTTATTATAAACCACCTTAGAAGTATGGGCAACAAGATTAATTTGAAATTTTTTCTAAAAAAGGGGTTAAGTTTTTGTTTTGACATGCCGATAAAACGGATGAACGGATTAGAATCTTTTTTTGTAACTATAAATTAACATTATACCAAGGAGGGTATTTTTATGAATGTAAACGGAATTATTGCAACAACTAACGTAACTGCTACTACTGAGACTAAATATGCCGCTGCTTCCAAGAGCACTAAAGTTACCGCTGAACTCGGCAATAACATTTTAAATGCTTCTATCGAAGAAAATGCAGCTGTATACGAGGCATCCTCTAAGACTGAGAAAAAGACATATGTCAAGGACACTGACACAATTGCCAAGATGAAAGCCGAAGCTGAGGAGAAAACTGCCCAGTTCCGCGAATTGGTA
>JAZNXQ010000241.1:0-6574 GCA_045593945.1 Lachnospiraceae bacterium
TGGTGAACTTCATCGCTTACCGCATACAAAAAAGCAAACAATATTGCCCACAAACGTACCTTAATATCTGTGCTCCCTTTTATATATATAAATAGAAATGATGCACAGAATGCCAGCCCACCGAATTCAGCCATGTGCGCACATTTGCGCACTATCAAATCCAATGATTCCGCAAGTTCCTCTCCAACACCAAGCGATAACAGCCAACGCACTATTACCCCGCTCATCTCGGCCGATTCATCCGCCGGCTTATGTGACATGCAAAATATGATTATCATGCAAACCACCGTTGCTATTCCCCAGGCTATAATTGCTGTATTTCTTCTATTTGTTTTTCCCATACGTTACCCCTCTTCACAAACTAAAAAGCGTTATCCATAATCAGATAACGCTTTAATATATTCAATTATTGTTTTGCCGTCTCAGCCTTGTCTTTCCTTTTATATATAGCTGCAAAAATTAATGCAACAGATGCAACGATTAACGCCGGAATCAAAAGACTGTATGAACCTATTGCTGAAAGTATATTAAATGGAGTTATTGCTACTTTACCGTCTTCATCACCAGGAACAGAAGCAAGCGGTACTTCTTCATCCTCAAATGCTGCCTCTTCAGGAAGAATAGTATTCTCCTCAGCAACCTCCGTATCAGATACTGTAGCAATGCTCTGTGCATATACAAACGAAGTACATGCCATTACAAGCATTAACACTGACATTAACAGCACCATTCTTTTTATAATATTTCTTACAGATGTTTTCATTGGCATCCCCTTCTTTTGTTTTTTCTACTATAATTATAATACTTTTCTAATAACTATGCAAGCACTTTCAGATATTTCTATCGTTTTGTGTAACCAAAATGTAACCATAGCTTTTACACAAAAAAGGAACAGGCTTTTACACCTGTTCCGAAATTACATTATTATATTATTCTGCTGCTCCGTCTTCTTTCTTACGTGACACTGTAGCAACAACAAGCGCTACACAGCTTACTGCCATTGCTGGAAGAACGAGATTCATTGAACCTGTCTGCGGCATGGCATCAAGAGGTGTCTCCTCATCTTCAAACTCTGCCCACTCTGTCGACGGTGCAAGAGGAGTAACTTCATCCTCAAACTCTACAACCGGTGTGCTCTCAGGTTCTACTGGTGCTACAGGAGTTGTAGGAATTTCCTCGGGTTCAGTAGGAACTACAATAGTTACTGTTGTCTCTTCCTCCGTAGGATACTCTGTTGTTTCCTCAGGCTCGTCATATTCATCCGGATCCACAGGATTAGCCGGGCCGTAATATATCTCTGTTGTTGTTTCTTCTGTTGTTGTCTCTTCTACTGTCGTTGTCTCCTCTACTGTCGTTGTTTCTTCTACTGTCGTTGTCTCTTCTACTGTCGTTGTTTCTTCTACTGTCGTTGTTTCTTCTATTGTTGTTGTCTCTTCTACTGTCGTTGTCTCTTCTACTGTTGTTGTCTCTTCTACTGTCGTTGTTTCTTCTACTGTCGTTGTTTCTTCTACTGTCGTTGTTTCTTCTACTGTTGTTGTCTCTTCTACTGTTGTTGTTTCTTCTACTGTTGTTGTCTCTTCTACTGTTGTTGTTTCCTCTGCTGTTGTTGTCTCCTCTGTCGTTGTTTCCTCTACTGTTGTTGTCTCTTCTTCTGTAGGAATCTCTTCCTCATCATTTACAATATAACCATCTACGTGCCAACCATCACCTTCTTGCTTTACAACATACCATACATACTTGGAATCTTCATCATTAGCCAAATCAAACTGGAAATCCTGAATCTCACCGGGCAAATTATCCTCGCCAAACAACTGAGTTCTATTAGTATCTATTACTCCGCTTCCTACATAAACATAATTCTTTTTGCTCTGTGATGAAATCTCATCAGTGGGAACTGATTTGTCTTCCTTTAATGCATAAAATGCTGCTGTTACTGAAGTATCTGTATATTTATATTCTATTCTATAAGTATTACCTGATTTATTTGCTGAAGCTTCTTCGATTACTCCTGCATCAATAAGTTCCTGTACATTCTCAGGCACTGTAATTATCGTATATGTTCTGTCTTCGTTCTTATATGCAAGACCTGTTCCAAGTAATACACGCTTCGAAACTGTCCCGTTACTATATGAATCACGAACCATAAATCTTGCTTCAACCATATTAGCCTCAACCGCATCAAGTTCTGCCTGCGCAGCTGCGAGTACTTCTTTAGCCGCAAGAACCTCTTCCTCTGTAAGTGTAGCCTCTGCTTCTGCAAGTGCTGCTTCTGCCTCTGCTACCTTATCAAGCAATGCCTGATATGATTCTGCTGTTACAGCTTCTCCTTCTGCTGCGATTGCTACCATAGGTACATATGCAACCATAATTGCTACTGCAAGTATAACAGATGCCGCTCTCTTAACTATTTTTCTCAACATTTTTGATTCCTCCATATATATATTAATATGCCTTTTCTTCATCTTATGGTTTCATTATAGACCGTAACAGTAACATCTTGGTCACGAATTAGAAATTTTATACTTTTTTTCAATATTTTTTGTAACATAAAAAGCGGCAGGACCAATCTCGGTCCCGCCGCACAAAATTCATACAATCATTATCTCGTCTCTGTCCATGCACCCGTGGAATCCAAATAATAATTCTCAACCCAGGTATTTGCAAGCATAACACCCTTCTTATCAAAATAATACCACTTAGGTCCAACCTGATGCCAACCAGTTGCCATAGCGCCGGTCTTTGTTAAGAAAAACCAGTCTCCCTTATCATAGAACCATCCGGTCGCCATAATTCCGTTACCGGAAAGATAATACCACCTGCTGTTCTCTTCAATCCACTGGCTTACGGCCATTCTTCCGTCCTCCAGCATATAATACCAGTAAATACCGTCCTTAACCCAGGCATTCATAGCCAACTCACCTCTGTATCCCGGTGAATCATAAAAATAATACCAAATATTGCGGATATTCTTCCAACCGATGCACATCCGTCCCTGACTGTCAAAATAGTATCTCGCGCCATCTATATCTCGCCAACCCACATCCATATTGCCGGCATCATTAAAATGATATGTATATCCGCCTTCGTCATACCACTCATTAGTCTTATAAGTACCGTCATTATTCTGGAATCTGAAAAATCCGTCATAGGTTACCCAATTGCCCTCGTAATCAAGACCTTCTACTTCTATATTATCAGAAACTCTCAATCCGCCATACTCATAATAAACGGTAATATGATTGGTGCCCTTCTCAACTCTTGTCTTGCTGAGCCACCAGTCATCAACACCTTCCATACTTGTCGTAACAGTATTGTTGGTTGCGATATATTTAAAATATGCAGAAACCTGTACATCCTTCCTTGCAATCTCTGCACCGGCACTTAAATCATCTCCGGTATACTCTGCCGCTATCTTAATAAGTTGCTTCTCAGCAAGCGTCTTACCTGTAATACGTATCGGACAGTTACGTGTATATCCGTCTTCCGTATATACAACATATACAACATTGTTACCATCTGTAATAATGTAATTGGCAAAATGCCATGTATCAACTTCCGCACTGGACCCGTCTCCATAATAAGCAATTACTTTAACATCACCTTTATCCACTGCATCGCCCGAAATCACAACTCCGCCTTTATAAGTAGCTTCAATCTTGGTAAGCGTGGAGGGCGTACGTCCGTAAATAGTAGCATTAATACTGACCTTCTCATCGTTGTACTTATAGCTTACATTGATAGCATTGTTACCGATTGCTTCAATAGTAGTCGGGAAAATCTCAAATTCATCCGGTGACAGAATCCTGCTGGTCTCATCAGTATAGTATGCAACAATTGTAAAACGAGATTTATCAATAGTCGCACCAAGATTCATACTTCCGCTGAAACGCGCGGTAATCATCGTAGGTTTAACCGTTTCCTCTTCCGGTGCGGCACACACACATACTGCACTGCACACCATAAAAGTCATTATAACTGCAAGGCCCGCAAGCCATTTATATATTATTCTGCGCATAATGTCACTTCCTTTATATTATTACCCATAATCATTATCGAACATTGTATCCAATATATTAACTGTACAATCTTACTATATTATAACATATTACGCAAAAAAAATATACTCTTTTCTATTGACGCAAAATCTCTTCTTTATTACAATGTTCATAAACCAACAAGCCGGAGGTAATTATGGACACATCTGTTTCAGCAAGCATGACTTTTCCAAGCACAACACATACAGAAAAAATGCATAAGGTCGATAATGCTATAATTACCGCCGCAGGCTTCGGTTCACGCTTTGTACCACTTTCCTATGACATGCCCAAAGGACTTATTAAAGTCAACGGTGAGCGTATGATCGAGCGCCAGATAAGACAGCTCCATGAAGCCGGTGTTACAGATATAACCATTGTTGTCGGTTACCTCAAGGAAAAATTCGAATATCTGACCGACAAATACGGTGTAAAACTTATATACAACCCGGAGTATTCTGTTAAGAATTCTCTTTCAACGCTTTATCATGTAAGGCATTTGTTAAAAAACACTTATATTTTGGCATCCGACAACTGGCTTCGCGACAATATTTATAATGAATACGAAGCTCACGCCTGGTATAGCGGTGCTTTCATGAAAGGCAAGACCAACGAATGGTGTCTTGTCACAGACGCAAACAAGCGTATAACCGATGTCCGTATCGGCGGTGCAGACTCCTATGTAATGTATGGTCCTGCATATTTTGACAGAGAATTCTCTGAGAAGTTTAAAACATATGTCGAGGAATATTACAACACCCCGGGCACGGAAAACTTTTACTGGGAACAGATAGTAAAAGATCATATAAATGAATTTAATTTTTACTGCAATTGTCGTCCCGACAACACAATCTACGAATTTGAGAACCTTGAAGAGCTTCGTCTTTTTGATTCTTCATATTGTACAAATTCCGGCAATGCAGCGCTTGCATATATCGCCCGAACATTTAATATAAGTGAAAACGAAATCACCGGTTTCAAATGTCCCAAAGCAGGTGCTACCGACAAGCCCTTTATATTTAACGCCAAAGGTCAGGATTATATCTGCAGCAGTAGGACAACCAACGGCGACTCAGAATATATCATTTCCCGCTATTCTTAACAAATAACTCCCGTCTTTACCGATTAATTCCGGAACGGGAGTTTTTTCTTACACTACAACACTTCTGCTTTCCAAAAAAGCATCCACTGCTTTATTCCTGTCACTCTCACTCATCTGCCACCAATCTTCAAAACCAACCGTATCAACCTTTACCATAGACACCCGACAATTTTTACATTCACATTCAAGTCTACGTGATGTTAACACCCTGTATTTACAATCAGGACATACATGTAATTTCATCATACGCTCATACCTCCTACTCATCCCTATTGTATACTGTCGAGTATTCTTTGTAAATCTCAATCGCTCGACAGATATCGACACCCTTAACACACCATTTCTTCCAATAGTCCGTTTTTACTACAGCTATACCATATTTTTGTAATATACATCCTGTCGTATTTAAGGTATAATTATGATGTAATATAGCGGATTTTGCGATGCTTTTCCGCAAAACTGTTTTCCACACATTATAAAGGAGGAATGGAATGAAGAAAGCAAAAAAATTATTTATTGTTTCACTTATGGCGTGTACTTTCTGCCTGCTTTCTGCAAGTGCCGTACATGCTGCCACAGGCTGGGTCACTTCCGGCGGTAACAAGTATTACTACACCGCAAACGGAAGCATGCATAAGGGATGGGCTTTCCTTAACGGAAGCTGGTACTATTTCGGTACAACCTCAGGTGCAATGCAAACCGGGCTTCTAACCGACAACGGTCATCTGTACTATCTATACAGCAACGGTAAAATGGCCACGGGTAACGTAAGATTCCCCGAGGGTACATATACGTTTGACGCAAGCGGCGCTTTAACCACTACCCTCGGTTGGCATAAAATCAACGGATATGATTATTACTTTACCAATTCAAATACTATCCTTACAAACGCCCGTACCCCTGACGGCTATTATGTAAATGGTAACGGCCAATGGTTAAGTGGTGTTATAAGCAAAGGTATTGATGTATCACGTTATCAGGGAACAATCAATTGGCGTGCCGTTAAAAATGCAGGAATTGATTTTGCACTTATAAGGGTATCCGGTAACTCCAGCTACACTTTGGACTCACAGTTTCGTAATAATATGATAGGCGCCAGAAATGCAGGTTTAAAAGTTGGTGTATATATTTACTCATATGCCACAACACCTGCACAGGCTGTTGCGGAAGCCAACTTTGTACTTAGCCAGATTAAGAATTACACTGTTTCTTTCCCTGTTGCAATCGACATAGAGGACAGCGTACACAAATCGAAAACTCCCGCAGAGTTAGCTGCAATAGCCAACGCTTTTTGTTCAACAATCGAAGCCGCAGGCTATTATCCCATTGTATATGGAAGCAAAACCTGGTTTTCAAGTCTTATTCAAACGTCTGCAATCAAATATGATTTGTGGGTTGCACAATATAACAGTTTCTGCACCTACAAAAAATATGATAT
>JAZNXQ010000242.1:0-11073 GCA_045593945.1 Lachnospiraceae bacterium
CGCAGCTTGCAAGAGCCATGATTACACAGTACGGTATGTCTGAAAAATTCGGACTTATGAGCCTTGAAAGCATTGAGAACAGATATCTTGACGGACGAGCGGTTATGAACTGCGGTGAGGCGACTGCTGCCGAGATAGATAAAGAAGTATCGGAACTTCTTAAGGAATGCCATGAGAAAGCTAAGTCATTACTTGAGGAGAACAGAGAGGTTCTTGATAAAATCGCAGAATTCCTTATTGAGAAAGAGACGATTACAGGTAAGGAATTTATGAAGATATTCCGTGAGGTTAAGGGAATTGCGGAGCCGGAAGAAGAGACAACAGAAGAAAAAACTGTTGATTCGGACGAAGAATAGATAATATTGTAGCATTTTGTATCAAATAAAAAAGTGATGCTTATAATCCAGTTTCCCTTTAGCGAACAACGGATATAACCATCACTTTTTTTATTTGATACAAAATACCTTAAATCTCTCTGAAACGACCGTAAAACTTGTGCTTGCCGCAAACGTGGCGTTCGCCGTCTCCTTCCGTAATAATAAAATCACCTTCACCTATAAAAGAGCGTCCTCTTTTGGTGGTGATGTAGGGACACACAATCGTACCGTCTTCACGTTCAATCTTGACTAAAAGGTCAGTTGTAAACCAACCGTGCGTGATTATGTCAGTCCATGTTTCAAAACCATCTTCCATTCCCATGCCGGGTTCATACTGTTCAGCGTGTACTTCAAAAGAAATTCGTTCGTATAATTTCATGGGGACACCTCCTTTATATAGTCGTAAAAACATTATTTTTACACCTTAATTATAACATATTTGTGGCCGCTTGAAAAGAAATAATGTGAAATATATATGAAAATGAAAAATAACTCTTTTGCTTATGGAAATTTTGTGGTATACTTGTCCTTGGTTTATGAAATTCTACATTGGAGGTAGTTATGAAGAACGAAAATACAAAGTCAGTGCGCGAAAGAAAAGCGGCTGCAAAAAAGAGAGCAGAATTGAAGAAAAACCTTAAATATGTTGCTATTGTTGCAATTCCGGTAATTTTGATTGCACTTGTTGTTATAGCAGCAGTTGTTGGTAAGAAGTCATCAACAATCGAGATCAATTATGGCGCAGGTCTTGATGAGAACGGTAAGATTGCAGGCGTGAACGTTAATGATTATGTACAGCTTTGCGATTTTTCCAATATTGTTTTCCAGGAGCCGCAGGTTGCCATGGATGACAAGATGTACGAGGCACATGTTACAGAACTTTTGAAGGCAAGCGGACTTTCTGAACTTACAGATGAGTACATTGCTGAGAATTATGGTGAGCATGCGAAGACAGTGGAAGAGTATAAAGCTTATGTTAAGAAGACTGCACAGGAAGAGAATGTTAAGACAGGCGTTCTTGATTATTTGGTAGAGAACAGTACAGTTTCATCAATTCCCGCTAAGTATTTGAAAGTTGTTGAAGAGAATTATGATATGCAGTACAAGGCAGAGTACAATTACTATAACAATATGTACTTCCAGTTCCTTGGTTACTACAACTGGAAATCACACTATGATTATTTCCAGAAGAGCAGATCAGAGTATAAAGAAATGGTGAAGACGACTGCAGAAGACGGTGCAAAGCAGAATCTTATATTGCAGGCAGCGTTTGAGAAGCTTGGTCTTGAGATTACAGATGAAGATGTGAAGACAGCTATTATTGAGTCAGGTTACACAGAGGCTGATGTTGCTACAGCTATTGAGAATTACGGAATGCCGTATTGGAAACAGTTCGCAATAACATATAAGGTTGTAACTGAGATTGCAAAGACAGTAAGAGTTAACTAAATATATTTAGATATAAGCACCTTGCGGGGTGCTTATATTTTTGCGGAAAACAGGCATCTTAAGTGTAAAAGTAGCTTGATTATTGGACTTGCATTCTGTATACTGATATTTATATGGATTGAGGTGATTTAGATGGATTCTGGAGCATATACGGATTTTGCAAGTGTATATGACATGTTTATGGACAATATTCCGTATGAGGAATGGTGCGAATATATTGTTTCGCTTCTTTGCGAATATGGCATAAAGGATGGACTTGTACTTGACCTTGGTTGCGGTACGGGAACATTGACGGAGATGCTTGCGGATAAGGGTTACGATATGATAGGTGTGGATAACTCCGAGGAGATGCTTTCTGTTGCAATGGAGAAGCGTGCAGAATCGGATAAGGATATTCTCTATCTTCTTCAGGATATGAGGGAGTTTGAACTGTATGGTACCGTAAAAGCGGTTGTCAGTATATGTGATTCGATTAATTATATTTTGGAGCCGGAAGAACTGTTGGAAGTTTTTAAATTGGTGAATAATTACCTTGATCCGGGCGGTGTTTTTATTTTTGATTGTAATACGGAGTATAAGTATACCGAGCTTCTTGGAGACCGGACTATTGCTGAGGACAGGGAAGATAGTAGCTTTATTTGGGACAATTATTACGATGAAGAAGAACGTATTAATGAATACAGTCTGTCGCTTTTTATAAAAGAGACTGAGGATTTATACAGAAAGCATACGGAGTATCACTATCAACGTTGCTATTCCGTAGAAGAGATTACAAAGCTTATTGAAGAATCGGGAATGAAGCTTTTGGCAGTATATGATGCGATGACCAAAGAGCCACCGACAGCCGAGAGCGAGCGTATTTATTTCATTGCCAGGGAACAGGGCAAATAGAAGGAGGATTTTATGGCAGATTATATAGTAAGGGCGACTGCCGCCAACAAACAAATTAGAGCATTTGCGGCTACCACAAGAGAGCTTGTTGAACATGCAAGAACAATACACAATACGAGTCCGGTGGCAACAGCGGCTCTTGGTCGTCTGCTTACAGGCGGAGCCATGATGGGCTGTATGATGAAAGGCGAAAAAGATGTGCTTACGGTACAGATGAAGGGTGACGGTCCGATTGAAGGGATTATTGTAACCGCTGATTCTAAGGCTAACGTTAAAGGTTATCCGGGTAATCCGAATGTAATTATTCCACCCAATTATGCAGGTAAGCTTGATGTCGGTGCAGCCATTGGTTATGGACAGTTATTTGTCAGCAAGGATTTGGGACTTAAAGAACCATATAATAGCCAGCTTCCACTTACTACAAGTGAGGTTGCAGAGGATTTGACATATTATTTTGCAAAGTCTGAGCAGGTGCCGTCTGCAGTAGCTCTCGGTGTGCTTATGGAAAAGGATAATACCGTTAAGCAGGCAGGAGGCTTTATCGTACAACTTATGCCTTTTGCGGAAGATAAGGTAATCGATGCGCTTGAACAGAATGTTGCCAAGATCACATCCGTAACCAATTATTTAGAGAAAGGATACACTCCGGAGATGCTCCTTGAAGAAGTACTTGGTGATTTGGGTGTTGAATTCCTTGATAAGATTCCCACAAAGTTTCATTGTGACTGCTCTAAGCAGAAGGTGTCCAAAGCATTAATTGGTGTCGGAAGAAAAGGTCTTCAGGAAATGATTGATGAAAAACAGCCAATAGAGGTTAATTGCCATTTCTGTAATACACATTACATTTTTGATACGGAAGAACTTAAAAAGCTTTTAAAGGCGGCAGTGAAGTGAGAAGGGTAATATACTTTAGGAGGATTATATGTTAAATTTATCATCTATTTTTACGGCGATTGACGGAACACCACAGGTGCCAATTATTACCATGCTTTGTATGGCGACGACGATGGCACTTGCAGTTGTACCGCCCATATTTGCTATCGTTCATTCGAAGAAAAAATACAACGGAAGCATTAAGTCTGTTTTCTTTGGACTTGTTATGTATGTTGTTTTTGAGTTTATCATTCTCTCGGTTGTTACGGCGGCTTGGAAGAACATGGAGGCAGTAAGCGGGAGACCGGCACTTATGGCTGTTTTGGAGGCATTTCTCATTGGATTTATGGGAATTTTTGCAAGAGGCATAATGATACTTTCACTTGCAAAAAGTAAACTCATGGATAATAGCAGCAATATCGGTAACGCGGCGATTGCAGGTGTTGGTTACACTTTGTACAGAACATTACTTATAATGATTATAGTAGGTCAGAGATTTATTCTTGCGCTTACAATCAATATGTTTGGAATAGGTAATCTTACCACGGAGATGCCGGAGGAGGATTTGGAGGGACTTGCATCCATATATGAGGCCTTTCATATGACACCTGCATATGTATTTCTTGTTGACGGTATAAAGTACCTTATGGTGCTTGCAATAAGTATCTCGCTTGCGGTAATTATTTATGCGGTATACAACAAAAAGGCCCATCCTTCATTGGTAGCCTTTGCGTTGCTTATTAATTTCCTTTTTGAATTGCCTTTTGCACTTAATCATTACGATATAACTTTTAAAAATGAACTTGTAATGTTACTTGTCGCAGCTTTATTTACGGCATGGATGGTTATGCTTGCATACAGAGTTAAGAATGTTTCTCTTAAAGAAGAGGTAAAAGCCAGGGAGACAGAGATTAAGAATGCCAAGAAGCAGGCATTTCCGGATTTTAATGCAAATATCAAAAAATAATTTAAGGTAGAAAATATGAGAAGAGAACAGCAGAATTTTGGAATCGACTGGCAATATTTTAGAGGAGATATGCCGACGGAGACTGTATTTGATAATAAAGAGGAAGTATGGACATATGTTAATATACCGCATTGTACGCGTTATATTACACCTGATAAGTTTCATGCTTATGAAGGTGTGAGTTGGTATAAGAAAACATTTGTGCCTGATGAAGACTTTAAGAATAAGCGTGTGTTTTTGCAATTTGATGCTATAATGCAGAGTGCAACAGTATATCTTAACGGTAAGGCGGTTAAGCAACATGTAGGCGGTTATATGGGCTTTGTTGTGGACCTTACGGATGATTTGGTATTTGGTGAGGAGAATGTGCTTGCTGTAAGAAGTGATTCTAACGGAAGTCCGGATTTTGCTCCTACAGCCAATAAAGGTATTGATTTTCAGTATCATGGAGGAATATATCGTCCTGTGCATTTGTATGCCACGGACGAAGTTTATATAACCAATGAGCTTGCGGAAGATGAAGTTGCCGGCGGTGGAATTTTTATTACCAATAAGCAGATTGATTTTTATGGCAAAAAGGCAGAAGTGAATATCCGCGTGCATGTTAGGAATTCAAGTGATAAAGCATTTAGCGGAAAAGTTGTTGCAGAGATTGCGGGCAAGCAAAAAAGAGAACCGTTGCCCGAATTGTTATCGTTAGCGGTAGCGCAGACGCAGGTTAAGCTTGAGGCAAATTCGGCAGGTTACGCAGAACTTCAGGTAAGCCTTGCGGATGTTAAGCTCTGGAGCCTTGATAATCCTCATTTATACAATATTACAATTAAGCTTTATGATGAAGACGGACAGAGGGATGAAGTTGCGCTCCGTTATGGAATCCGTACAATTGAATGGCAAAAAGAAGGCCTTTTCATAAATGGTAAGAAGCAAAAGTCACTTCATGGTGTTAATTATCATCAGGATATATTCGGCCTTGGTAATGCAATGACCAAGGAAGCTATTTACGAGGATGTACGACTTATTAAAGAGGCGGGAATTCGTTTCATCAGATGTTCACATTATCCGCACAGCCCTTATTTTTATGAAGCGTGTGACGAGATGGGTCTTGTATGCCTTAATTCAATCACAGGATGGCAGGTATATGTTGACAGTGAGAGGTTTAAATATAATACGATATTTGAACTCAGACAGCTTATAAGAAGAGACAGGAATCATCCGTGCGTTGTTGCATGGGAGAGTAGTATCAACGAAGCCGGTTTTACACATGAATGGGGACAGGCTGCACATGATGCAGCACATGAAGAGTACCCGGGTGAGTCATGTTATACGGCAGCTTGGCGTAACGGCGGAGACGGTGCATATCCCGATATTTATCTTTGCGCGGCGCAGCATGGTTCAAAGGTTTACGCAAAGCAGACAAAGAAGCCGGTTATTATAAGTGAGTATGGTGACTGGAACTTTGGCGGAACAAAATCGAGCAGCCGCCAGGAAAGAGGCGATGGCGACAAAGCTATGCTTCTTCACTGCAATAATCTCGAAGAATCATATGTCGATAATGAAAAGCAGATGGCGGCAGAGGAAGTAGCAGCAGACGCATATTGGGATTTTACGGATTATTCACCGTTTAGTTCTGAACCTACGGTTATAAAATGCGGACTTGTGGATATGTATCGTATACCAAAGCACGGATATTATTTTTATAAGAGCCAGGGTAAGGATGTTATGGTGTATATCGCCAACACATGGACTAAGGATTCACCTAAGGAGATAAGGGTTTACAGCAACTGCAGTGAAGTTGAATTGTTCTTAAACGGTGTTTCAATAGGCCGAAAGTCTCCTGCCGTATATAATCACACAGACAATCCCAGACAGGAGAGCGGACTCGTATATCAGGACAGCAGGGATTATGGTTATGAACCGGTTGTTCACCCGCCGTTTTTCTTTAAGGTTGATAAGTTTATACCAGGAGAGCTTAAAGCAGTCGGATATATTAATGGCAAAAAAGCAACAGAGCATACTGTGAAGACACCGGGAGAGCCTGTAGCTATAAGATTAAGAAGAGCAGATAACCGTGCACTTACAGGTGACGGTGTGGATGCAACTCTTGTGTATGCAGAGCTTATTGATAATAATACAACGGTAGTTCCTTTAAATGATATTAGGCTTAATGTGGAGATAGACGGATCTGCAGCCCTTGTAGGACCGACAGAGATATCCACTGTAGGCGGAATTGCACCTTTTTGGGTAAGAGGGTCAAGGCTTGGCACCGGAGCAGCACAGATTGTTGCTAAATCTTTGGATGGTGTACTTGAAGGCAGACTTAAAATCAGTGTTAAAAAACTCGATTTGCCCAAGGAATCGGAGGACTTTTCCTGGTGGGAGGATGTTGAAAGAGCTAAGATAGTAGTTACGGATATAGCTCGTGAAAAGCCGGCATACGCATCGAGCTGTGCGGATGATTGTACAGCAGAATTCGGTAACAGCGGTAATCCCGGACTTTGGTGGAAAGCCGCAAGCAATAAAGCAGGTGAATGGTGGATGGTTGATACCGGTGCACTTCATCAGTTAAGTTCTGTTAATATTGTATGGCCGAAGGAACATGCATACAGATATATCATTGAGTGCAGTAAGGATGCTTTTGCAGAGAATCCTGAATGGACATTGCTTATGAGTCAGGTGGACAATGTTATTCCGTCAATTAATACTAATGATGAGATTAACAATGTCGGAAGATATGTAAGAATTACGCTTACAGGTAATGTGGATGAAGAGAATCCCGCAAGCTTTAATATGTTTTCCGTATACGGTAACCTGTTGGGATAAGGAGGCGGATTGTAATGTCAGAAGTTTGGCAGGAAAAAGAAACAGAGTATCTTCAAATGTATGTGGAGGATCTTAAGAATCTGGAGCCTGAAAAGGATGGCGAGAAAGAGGCCTTATTTGCAAAAAGCATTGAGGGCGATAATACCGCAGTTAATAGACTTGTTGAATTATATCTGATGAAATCCGTGCAGATAGCATCTAAATTCACGGGACAGGGTCTTAGCCTTGCGGATTTAATTCAAGAGGCCAATGTTGCACTAATGATGGCTCTTACAGAGGCGGATTCACCGGATAAAGCCAATGATGAATATGTTACGGAGTATGTGGAATCGTATATCAGGCAGGCTATTGATGCAGAACGCAGTGAGAAAAACGCGGAAGCAGAGCTCGCAGACAGAATTAATCTTCTCAGTGACGTAACTAAAGAACTTGCTGAGAGATTTGGAAGAGAAGCAACACTTGAAGAAATCAGAGAATACACTAAGTTTACCGAGGATGAAATTAAAACTCTCATGAAGATTTCGTTGGATGCGCTGTAAGAAATTAATAAAATATTATAATAAAAAACTCGTGATGTGAACAGATTGTTAACCCTTGAAAAACGTCGGCACTTTAAGTCGACAAATTTATGCAGTCGACTTATTAGTGTCCGCTACGTTTTTCTCGGAGCGAAAGCGTGTTAACAATCGTTCACATCACGAGTTTTTTATTTATAATATTTTATTTACTTACTTATTGGAACATCTCCCACAAATTCGGGGTATCGTAAGGAGTATCTGAGGTAGGAGATTCCGATGTGGTTGACTCATTATCAACGGGTAAGCCGGGAGTCGGATTTAGTGGTGATTCCTCTTCAGGGAAAGTTGTACCGCCCGGACCGGTAGGACCGTCGGGAGTATCGGACTCACCCGGAATGTCGCTTCCGTCAGGTAATGTTCCATCGGGATTAAGCGGATCATCAATTACCGGAGGTATATAATGTACCGGGCAGTAGGCTGTTGTAAGGTCAAACGGAAGAACAAAGCCTGACTGAGCAGATGCTCCTGTTTCAGGTGTAAGGTGAATATTGTTGATATATACCATACCCCAAATTGTTTCGCGAGGACAGGCATCGCATGCTATAGCGCCACTCTCTCCACACATCTCTACAACAATATGATTGTCACAGTATTCTGTTGGAACGGTGTCTGCCGTAAAAAATTCTTTTGTAATGCAGTTGCCTTCGACGGTTGTATCACAAACTCCCGGAACGGGGAGTTTACCGGATTTGGAACAAACCTCTACTTCGATTAAACTGTTGGGCATTTTAAAGCTCTTATATTGAAGCTCTGCGTGTACACGGTTCATAACCGTAGCCCAAAGCTTCTTGTGGTAACTGTTGGCATTACTGTTACCTGTAGCTTCTTTAGTCTGGCTCTTGTTTTCATCGTATCCGGACCAGATTCCCGCTGTATAATAAGGTGTATAACCTACAAACCAAATATCGTTATAATCGGAAGTTGTACCTGTTTTGCCCGCTACTGACATATTTTTAAGTCTTGCAGCAGTACCTGTACCGTAAGTAAGAACATCCTGCATTGAGTCTGTAAGCAAGGCAGATGTTTCCTTGGAAAGTACTCTGTGAGTATCCTGAGTTGCAGTTTTGTCAAGAATGACATTGCCGTTGTGGTCAAGTACCTTGGTGTAGAAAATAGGTTCCTGATATATACCGTCATTGGCGATTGCGGCATATGCGGCAGTAAGTTCAAGGTTGGAAACACCCTTGGTAAGACCGCCGAGTGCAAGGGACGGTCCGAGGTCGCTTTTCCATTCGCCGTTAATATATTCACTCTCTTTAATAAGAGAGGTTATACCGAATCTTTCTACATAATCACCGCCAAGCTCAGGCGTTATCTCCGTAAGAGCCTTGGTGGTGGTGATATTTATTGAATTGGCAATGCTTAATCTCATTGAGACGAAGCCTGCATATTTCTTATCCCAGTTCTTGATAGTGTTACCTTTTACCGTTACATAGTCTGCTTCGTCATACTGTACGGAAGCAAGAGAAAAAAGTCCTTCGTTAAGACCGGGAGCATATGTTGACAAAATCTTAAATGTGGAACCGGGCTGACGAAGTGAATCGGTTGCACGATTCTGTGTACGGTTAGCAAGCTTATCGCCGCGGCCGCCTATGATTGCGCGGACATAACCTGTTGATTGGTCCATTATAACAAATGATACCTGAGGCTGGGGAGTGTAGTAAACTCTTTCACCTATGATTTTATCCGTGTCAGTAAGTTTGTTTTTCTTATAAGTTTCAATATACTTATCAGCTTCCTCAGGTGAATCGAAGATTAATTTGAAAAAGCTGTCGGCTTTAACACCGTGTGCGGAATCACCGTATTTGAAGTAGGCTTCGATGTTACGTTCACTGTAATTCTGACGTGTTCCGTCCTCATGCTCAACCGTGAGTGCCCAGCTTATAGAGTACTCAACGTTAGCAGGATAGTTCTCGGGATTAACAAATTCTTCATCGCAAATCTGCTGAATCTTGGAATCCATGGTTGTATAGATACTTAAACCGCCGCTGAAAAGTGCATAGTTTGCTTCTGTTGCGGTATATCCTATCGCCTGCAAATCAGCAAGTACCTGGTTAATAATCTCATCTACAAAGTATGAATAAGCCTGTCCTGAACCAAATTCAATTCGGATGTTCTGAATTCTGTCATAAACATCATCAGCAAGAGCTTCATCATATTGTTCCTGTGTTATATACTCAAACTTGAGCATTTTTTTAAGGATTTCTTTTCTACGTGTTGCATTATCTTCGGGATATGTTATCGGGTTGAGATAGTGCGGATTCTGTGTAATTGCCGCGATTACGGCACTTTCTGATAATGTAAGCTCCCAAACATCCTTGTCAAAATACTTTCGTGAAGCAGCTTGTACACCAAGTGTATTACTTCCGAGGTTAATCATATTAAGGTATGCTTCGAGAATATCATTTTTACTGTAGACTTTCTCTAGTTCGAGTGCCAGATACTGCTCCTGGATTTTTCTCTTGAGACTTTGCATAAATGTAGTCTCACCCATACCACTGTTAAAAAGCTTGTTCTTGATAAGCTGCTGAGTAAGTGTACTGGCACCTTGGCTAAAAGAACCGGAGGAAAGTCCGTGCATACCGGCACGTAAAATACCTCTGATATCAATACCGTTATGTTCGTAGAAACGCTCGTCCTCAATTGATACAAAAGCATAGATTAAATGAGTGGGTATCTCGTCAAGTGATGCGTAAACACGGTTGGAACCTGACTGAACAAGAGACTCAAGCTCATTACCTGCAGAATCATATACCTTGGTGGCATAACCGGTAGGTGATAAGTCGATAGCCGATGCATCCGGAGCATTATCAATAATGCCTTTAACAAAACCAAGTCCCGCAAATCCTACGGTGATACCTGCAAAAAGTACGAGTACGATGATGACTTTAACTGATGTAAGTAAAATCTTCGTGCCGGACTTTTTGGGAACAGAATGTATATTTTTATATTTTGATTTAATACCTTTTTTACCAAAATTCATAGTACTGCCTCCTCTTAACTTTTATATTATAGCAGACTTGCCACTTTTAATAAAGATAAAAATAAAATCTTAATAAATTGTAATCGCCTTTTAATGTAATATTAAGAAAAATTGTAAGGAATAACGATGAAAAAA